>CBFCWR010000045.1:0-12694 GCA_965601575.1 uncultured Desulfofustis sp.
GAGATATGTGTCTTATATTTTTCTGATTTTTCTGTTTCCGCCTCTTTTTCCCGCTGGTGCGGCCGGCCAGGAATGTGTGGTGCTGCTGCACGGGCTGGCCAGGAGCGACGGTTCCATGGATGAGATGGCCGAACGACTCTCGGAAAGCGGTTTTG
Organism: uncultured Desulfofustis sp.; assembly: GCA_965601575.1. Classification (GTDB taxonomy): domain Bacteria; phylum Desulfobacterota; class Desulfobulbia; order Desulfobulbales; family Desulfocapsaceae; genus JABDQA01. Next base: position 156 of record CBFCWR010000045.1, read on the forward strand.
CGGTGATTAACCACGATTATCCTTCCACCGATCATCCCATCGAAGAACTGTCCCGGTCGGCCATCCGTGAGGCAGCAGCTGAGTGCCCTGAGGGAAGTAAAATCCACTTTGTCACCCACAGTCTCGGCGGGATTCTGGTGCGCTATTATCTGGAATACCATGAGCTGGACAACCTCGGCCGGGTGGTAATGCTCGGCCCGCCCAACAAGGGCAGCCAGGTGGTCGATGCGATGGCCGAGATTCCCGGTTTCGAATTGCTCAATGGCCCGGCGGGGCTGCAGCTTGGCACGGAGCCGTCAAGTCTGCCGAACAGCCTCGGTGCCGCCGATTTTGAAGTGGGGATCATCGCCGGCACCAGAAGTATCAACCTGATTTTATCGCAGCTTCTTCCCAACCCCGATGACGGCAAGGTTTCTGTCGAATCAACCAAGCTTGAGGGAATGTCGGATCACATAACCGTGCCGGTGAGTCATCCGTTTCTGATGAAAGATGAGGAAGTGATCGAGCAGACCATACACTTTCTGCGCTACGGGCAGTTCTGGGAGGAGGCTGACCGACGTTGAAGGACGTGTGCTGGCCTGGGCTGACCTACCACTGATCGCCAATTTCCGTAGCTGCCGCGTCTCTGACCCGGCGCGGATAATCTTTCGACAGATACCAGAGACCGGTAATTTCGGCCGGCTGCAGGCCCCTCCGCTCAGGTGGCAGGTCGGTTCTCATGATAAACATGATATCGCTGCTCATCCACGGATGACGGTACCAGTAATGATGGCCGACGATATCGAATCCTCGCTGGTCCTGTCCAATCGACACATCAATGATTGACACGTTGTCCAGCTTCGCAGAATCGATATATTCCAATTCTGCAGTCTCAGCCTCGGTGGTCCCAGCCCGGACTGGGCCGCCCATATACTTGCGGGCCGCCTGCAGGGCGTTATCTTTATCACTGACGGTGATTACCACCTGGTCGGCGAAATCGCTTGCTGGACCGAGTCGCTCCAGAAAGACATCGAGTTCCACGTCGGCGGCCGCAAAGATGACCGAGCCGACACGGAATTTTTCTTTAAGCTGTTCTGCGTCGAGATGTTCGAACCTCTGTCGCATTTCACCCAGCGCCTTTGAAGTCACGCGAACGCCAGCGCTGTAGGAGAGCAGGTGTATCTTTTCGGCATCGGAATGGGCGGCGAGAAGCACGAGCAGTTCGGTCAGTGGCAGGCTTGACTCACGTGCTCTTTTTACATCGACGCCGAAAAGGTAACTCAGAATATTCTGGTGCGAAGGCCAGGCGTAGGCGACGCTCACAAAATCCCTGCCGGCGAAATGCTCTACTTCAGCGGTCAGCACTGCGGCATTGGTGAAATCGACTTTGGTGCCGTGCACATAGACCATGATTTCCTTATCCGCCACTTTGGCCAATTCACTGTTAAGGCGGGTGAAAAATCCAGCCAGCGGCGGGGGGAGCGGTACGGCTTCGGGAGTGGTTCCCGCAACCACGGCCATTTCTTCCGTACCCTCCAATGAAATCAAGATGGGCTGACTACGATAGGCCGACAGGGATGAGTTCCGAAGAGCTTGCCAATCGACTGTCTGGTCTCCCATTTTGACCGTCGCGGTACCCAGGCGCAGCGTATCAGAGGTGCGGTTGGAATAGGGTGGATGTGCATCCGGTGGGGCCGGTTCGCGAGTGGTGGCAAAAAATATTGTCGAACGTGTGTTCTTGAGCTCGTCGGGCAGGTGGGCGAATGGATCTATGGAAGAATCCACGTAGAGAATGGGGGTCTGCATCAGGTCGTAGGCCTGAGGTGCCGCACACCCTGCTGCCAGAACAGAGATGACCAGAAGACAGATAAGCGTTCTCATGGAATCCAAGGTCCAGCATTGAGGCGGGCACTGCCGTGCGGACAACTGTGTGCTCAGCTCGATCAGCTGGACTGTTGGCCGAGCGTGTTTACCGGGACACGGTCTGCTGCAGTTTCCGGTGCCCGATCGCCAATATGGGTCTTGATGTACTCGAGCAGCAGGATGCGAATAATCTCCTCACTGTCCATCTGTTGGAGATACTCGCCGGAAGTAACACTGGTGATGAAGTGCGAGGGACAGCTTTTCGCATCTTTGCCAGTACCGATCGACTCGAGATAGGGTGCCACGAGTTGTCGCAGTTCCCCTTCGTCTTTTTGCAGGAGCTCCTCGTGCTTGTCAACTATTTCGCTTACCTCGGGTAAATCGGGGGATTCAAGCACGCTCTTCATGGAGGCGGCGAATCGCTCGATGCCGCCGCGAATATGGTGGGCCTTGACCATATTGATCTTCTGCCAGCCGGCGTCGAGCCATTTGAAAATTGCCGTTTTAACGGTCCGGGTTTCAGGATCGGGGATATAGAGCATGACTGCATAGGCGCCATACATGTAGCTGTGTACCCAGCCAAGACCGAGCGTATTCAAGCCTGTTTTTTCTGAATAGAGATAATCCCAGTTACCGTCGTTGCCGACGATGCACCCTCTTTTGCCGACATCTGAGATCTTGTCCTGCAGGCTGGCCGATACCAGTACCGTGCTGGAGGTGTCCGACAGCAGGGCGAAGAGCTTGTCCTGGGTGTAGCTGTAATAGCTGCCGGTATTGGTGTCGGGGGTAATGGTTTCGTTTTCCTCACCCCGCAGGACAACGGGTGCAGGCGGCGCCTCGGATTCATTGATCAATCGTCGAAGCTCCGCGACAAACTCCGGGGTGAGAAAATGCTGACTCTGCAGTGACGACGGTTTGGTGACGTAGGGCGGAACATCAGGGTTGTAGACATAGCTGAGCAGATCTTCGAAGGAGCTGTTGATCTGAAAAACATGGAAAACTCCTTCCATCTCATTTCTCGGTCTCAAATCGACACTGGTACCCGCTGGCATGGTATCGACAAATTCGATCAGCGAGGCCAGTTGGGTCTGATCGAGTTCTTTTTCCGAACCGAACAGAGAGGCGAGATACTCCAGATCTTCATATACCTGGTCCGAAACCTGCTGTTTATCCTGACTGAAAGAAAGCACAGCCGTCGAGAGCGAAAACGCCACCGCGGTGACAAACGTAATCAACCATTTAACTGCCATGAAACACCTGCTTATTCTTCTGAATATGAATTAGTGTGCGTGATCGGGACTAAACGCAATTGTGTACCATATTAATTCCAATATCCCGAGAGGCAATCGAAAATGTCAAAAGGCGGGTAATCACGAGGGGAGTTGGTTACGATGTCAAGGGCGGTGATCAGCTGCTATTGCTCTCTGATCTGAATCATCAGCAGTTCTCCCTGGGCATGCACATTACCATCGGTGGCCAGGGTGACAACGACTCTTACTTTGCGTCCCTTGATGTCGAGCACTTTGGCCCTCAATTCCACCTCTTTGCCGACCGGCGTGGGGGAACGGTAATCGACTTTCAGTGAAGCGGTGACAAAGCGGGGCATGGCGCCGGGCTCCAGCTCTCTTCCAAGTTCCCGGGCCTTGGCCGCGGCGGCGGTTCCTGCGCCATGACAATCCATCAGCGAGGCGATCAGCCCGCCGTAGAGGATGTCTTTTTTGCCCCCGGAGTAGTGGCTCCGGGGCAGGAGACGGCACACTCCCTCGTCACCGTCCCAATAACTTTTTATCTGGTGCCCCTGGTCGTTCAAGCGTCCGCAGCCGTAGCAGTGGGAATAATCGTCCGGGTAGCAATCCTGAAACGCCAATTCAGTCATCTTTGACCCTCTCCAGCGAGATTTATATGATCGGTGATGAACATCGAATCGTTGTTTCATCACCACGGGTATATCGTCTCAGAAAGTAACTCCGCAACACACTTCTCACAAGCTCTCATTGACCAGAGTAGGGGATGGCTGCACGCGACTGCACCTGCTTTCTTCGAGTAAAAGGGTGCATCCGGACCACCTCATCCCGGTGGGACCCTGATCAAGGTAAAGCGGTGGTGTGGCTCCATAACTACTATGCGAGGCTCTGACTATATTGGATGCAAAGGCCATTTTGTATTGTACGAATTTGACTCAAAACCAGTCCCTGATCAGCGGGTGACCCATAAGCCAATGTCTCTTGTGCCACATGGTTCCATTGACTTGGTTTTGTCCCTTCTCTACAATTTAAACAGGAACAACGTGAAATAAGAAAAAGCCAAACTTGTTGAAAAACAGGGACGGAAAACCACGGATCTGAACAGACAGCCGGGTTGCCTATGCAAGGTAGCCCGGCTTTTGAGTTTAGTACATGCTGCCTGGGGAGACTTTTTGAAGCCGTTAATCCCATCGGAGGATCAAGACAATTATTGAAAAAAAAGGAATACTGAAGACATGGAAATCATTGATGCCTTGCGGTGGGCAGACCCAAGGGAGGAAAGCCTATGTATATCAAACAATCGGAACTGTTGTGGGGTTTGGACAATCATTTCATCAAGGAATTCATCGATTCGGGCATGAAAAAAACCTATCCGGAGGGGTATAAGCTGTTCAATGCCGGCGATTCCGCTGATTTCTTCTACATCCTGACCAAAGGTTCCATCCGTCTGAGTGTGGGAGAGCAGGACAAAACCACTTACATTGTCGAGCATGCCGGCGAGGCGTTCGGCTGGTCCGGGCTGGTTGGCATGCCGAAGTATTCTGCCTCGGCTGAGTGTTTGAAGGAATCGCGGGTCACGATTTTTGCCAAGGACTTTGTCCAGAGCGTGGCCGACAACGATACGGAAAACGGCATGAGATTCTACCGGCGATTGGCACGGATGCTCGGCAAGAGACTGATCCACAGCTACGGCATCGAAATGGAAGGCGTGACCGATGACCTGCACTACAGGTTTGCCACCGATGAGGAAAAAGAATCGCTCGAACCCGCCTGAGAGCACCTCACACTGAAACCGAGGGCCGGGACTGCACAGTTGTCCCGGCCTTCTAGGATCTTTGCCTTTCTTTCACCTTTTCCCCAGCAACTCTCTCAGCCTGGAAGATTCGCAGTGCCTTGCGGCTGTCTGCATTCTATGGATTTTTCACAGTTCGTATATATCATTGAACCAGCCCAGTTTTGCAAAGTGCGGTTGAATGAGGCTGAACGTATGCGAGGGTAGTGCTGAGTTTCAACAAGTGCGGCTGCCAGCCGCAGGGCCCTCCTGATGAGTAAAGAAAGATATGAACTGCAGATTCGATACATTTGTGAGCAGTTGAGAGATGGATATGAATGCATTGTCAATGAAACTGCTGGTGTTGTGTGCAGCCGCTCTTCCGTTGGCCTGCGTTGCCGACGCCCATGGACAGAACCGGCAGCCGACACCGGTGGTCGCCGCCGAGGCGGAGATCACGCGGCTCTTCGACCGGGTCGAGGCGCTTGGCACCCTGCGGGCCAATGAAACGGTGGAGATCACCTCCTCGGTAACCGATCTGATTACGGCCATTCACTTTGGTGACGGCCAGATAGTCGAAGAGGGCGACATCCTGGCGGAGATGACCAGTGCTGAAGAACATGCCCAGCTGGAGGAAGAAGTTTCCCGCCGGGAGGAAGCGCTGAAAAGATACGAGCGGGTGGTTACGCTGATTGCCCGTGGTGCCGTATCCCAGGCCCAGCTGGATGAGCGCGAGCGGGAACTTGAAACGGCCGAAGCCCGGTTGCGTGCTGTCGAGTCGCGCCTCCAGGATCGGCTCATCAAGGCACCCTTCAGCGGCGTGGTGGGCCTACGCAATATCAGCCTCGGGGCCCTGGTGGAACCCGGAGACCTGATCACCACCCTGGACGACACCAGCGTCATGAAACTCGATTTCAACGTGCCGTCCGTCTACCTGGCCACGCTCAAAAAAGGCACGCCCGTGGAGGCCGTATCTCCTGCCTTTCCGGGCCAAAGCTTCAGAGGGTCGGTGAGCAGTATAGACAGCAGGATCGATCCGGTGACCCGGTCGATCGTGGTGCGGGCCTTGATCGATAACGGCGATGGGCTGCTCAAGCCGGGTTTGCTGATGTCGGTCGAGCTCCTCAAGAACGAACGTGATGCCCTGATGGTGCCCGAAGAGGCTTTGATCCCCAGGGGTGAGAAGAATATCGTGCTGCTGATCGACGAAACCAAGTCGCCCGCGGTGGCCGAGCAGCGTCCCGTGGTCATAGGCAGCCGCCGCGTTGGCGAGGTGGAGATCCTCGAGGGTTTGCAGCCGGGTGACAAGGTGATTACCCACGGTACACTCAAAGTGCGGCCCGGCCAGGAGATCTCGATTAGTGGCATGGATGGTGAGAACAAACCGCTGGGTGAGATGCTCTTAAATGACGGGTCGGGTGAGACCAAATGATCCTCTCGGACATCTCGATCAAGCGGCCGGTTTTCGCGTCGGTCATCTCTCTGCTGCTCATCGTTTTCGGTCTGGTTTCATTTTCCCGACTGCCGCTGCGCGAATACCCCGATATCGATCCCCCGGTGGTGACCATCGACACCGTTTACCCCGGTGCTTCCGCCTACGTGGTGGAAAGCCAGATCACCCAGCTGGTGGAGGAGCGTATCGCCGGGGTCGAAGGCATCCGTTTCATCGATTCTTCGAGCCAGGATGGCCGCTCCCGGGTGACCATCGAATTTTCCACCAGCCGCGACATCGATGCAGCAGCCAACGATTTGCGCGACCGCGTTTCGGGCATAGTTGACGATCTGCCCGACGAAGCGGATCCTCCCGAGATCCAGAAAGAGGATTCCAACGACGATGTCATCATGTGGCTGAATCTCACCAGCGACCGTCTGACGGTGCCGGAACTCACCGATTACGCCGATCGTTACCTGGTCGACCGATTTTCCGTGCTGGACGGGGTCTCGCGGGTCAGGGTTGGCGGCGGTCAGCGCTATGCCATGCGGGTCTGGCTCGATCGCTCGGCCATGGCCGCCAGGGACCTCACCGTAACCGAGGTTGAGCAGGCGCTGCGCTCAGAAAATGTAGAACTTCCAGCCGGCACCATCGAGTCCTCGACCCGGAGCTTTACGGTGCGCCTGGGGCGAGCCTTTCGCACTGCCGAAGATTTCTCCAGGATTGTGATCAAGCAGGGAGAGGACGGCTATCTCATTCGCCTCGGCGATATAGGTCGGGTTGAGCGGGGTACCCAGGAGGACAGAACCTTTTTTCGGGGCAACGGGGTGGCCATGGTCGGTCTCGGCATCATAAAACAGTCCACCGCCAATACCATTGATGTGGCCCGCGCCGCCAAGGCACAGATGGTGCTGCTCAACCCGACTCTGCCGGAAGGCATGCAGATCCGCCAGAGCTTCGACACTTCGGTGTTCATCGAGGAGGCCATCAAGGAAGTCTACAAGACACTGGCAATTGCCATCGTCCTGGTCATCCTGGTCATTTTTCTGTTCCTCGGAAGTGTCAGGGCCACCATCGTGCCAGCGGTGTCGGTGCCGGTCTCGATTGTCGCCTCCTTTATCGCCCTGAACGGTTTCGGCTTTTCGGTCAACCTGCTTACCCTGCTGGCCCTGGTACTGGCCATCGGCCTGCTCGTGGATGACGGTATCGTGGTCCTCGAAAATATCTATAGGCGCATCGATGAACACGGCGAAACTCCACTGGTGGCGGCATTCAACGGTACCAGGCAGGTGGGTTTTGCGGTTATCGCCACGACCCTGGTGCTGATCTCGGTATTCGTACCCATCGCCTTTCTGCAGGGCGATGTGGGCAGGCTGTTTTCTGAATTTGCCCTGACCATGGCGGCCGCGGTCTGTTTTTCGAGTGTCGTGGCTTTGAGTTTGTCTCCCATGCTCGCTTCTATTCTGCTCAAGCCCAAGCGCAGAGAGCAGATTGCCACACCGCGTATCGAGCGTTTTTATCGCTGGATCAGGCGTACCTACAGGAGGGCGCTGGGGCGCGCCCTGCGCTGGCCGCTGCTGGTCGCGGTGCTATTTTTTTCGCTGCTCGGAGGCGCCGTCTGGCTGCTCAACCAGATACCCACCGAGTATGCCCCCAAGGAAGACCGCGGTGCCTTCTTCGTCATCGTCAATGGCCCGGAAGGCGCCACCTACGACTACATGCGCGAGTATATGGATGAAATTGAAGCCCGTCTGATGCCGCTGGTGGACAACGACGAGGTAACCCGCCTGCTGGTCAGGACGCCGCGCAGTTTCGGCAACATCGAAAACTTCAATACGGGTATCGTCATCGCCGTGCTGCAACAGTGGGATCAGCGGCGCTCGGCCTGGGAGATCATGGACGAGGTGCGCGCCAAGCTCAGAGACCTGCCCGGCGTGCGTGCGTTTCCGGTGATGCGCCAGGGCTTCGGTTCCTCTATTCAGAAACCTGTACAGTTTGTAATTGGCGGTGGCACCTACCAGGAACTGGCCGAGTGGCGTGACATTCTCAATGAGAAAATCGAAGCTGACAACCCCGGTCTGCGGGGGCTCGACTGGGACTACAAGGAGACCAAGCCGCAGATCGAGGTGAGTATCGATTACGACCGCGCGGCTGAACTAGGGGTCACGGTTTCCGCCATCGGCCGCACCCTGGAAACCATGTTCGGTTCGCGTCGGGTCACCACCTATCTCGAAGAAGGTGAAGAGTATGATGTAATCGTCGAAGGTGAGCGTGACCTGCAGCGCACCCCGAACGACTTGCAGTCGATTTATGTGCGCTCCGAACGCAGCGGCAGGCTGGTGCCGCTGGCCAGCTTCATTTCCCTCAAAGAGTTCGCCGATTCCAGCACCCTGAAGCGCTACAACCGGGTCAGGGCCCTGACGCTGCAGGCCAATCTGGTCGATGAACTGGCCTTGAGCGAGGCGCTGGCCTATCTTGACGGCCTGGTGCGCGAGCATCTTCCGGATCGGGTGATCATCGATTACAAGGGCATATCCCAGGATTACAAGTCCAGTTCGGAGTCGATCCTGTTCGTCTTCGCCCTCGGAATTATCGTCGTGTTTCTGGTGCTGGCCGCCCAGTTCGAGAGCTGGGTGAATCCCCTGGTGATCATGCTGACCGTGCCGCTGGCCATGGCCGGTGGGCTATTGGGCCTCTATCTTACCGGCAATACCCTCAATCTCTACAGCCAGATTGGCCTGGTCATGCTGGTTGGGCTGGCCGCCAAGAATGGTATCCTGATCGTCGAGTTCACCAACCAGCTGCGTGACCGTCAGCTCTCCTTTTATCGGGCCGTACTCCAGGCTGCCGAAATCCGGCTGCGGCCGATAGTGATGACCGGAATTACCACCGCCGCCGGGGCTGTGCCGCTGATTCTCTCATCAGGGGCGGGAGCCGAGACGCGGATGGTGATCGGCGTGGTGGTTCTGTCAGGGGTGATTTCGGCAACCCTGTTCACCCTCTTCGTCGTACCGGTTGCCTACAGCGTGCTGGCCCGCCGCTCTACACTGCCGGGGGCCATCGAGCGCCGATTGCAGCGGGAGCAGCAGGACTCGTTGAGTGAACATCGCCAGGAGCGGGTCTAGCCCTCTTCCGCTTTTTTTCTGTCCAGCCTGCGGACGATAAACTTTTCGATCTCTACCAGCACGAAGACCGAGAAAGTAAAGGCAATGATTCGCAGCCAGTCCCCCACGGGAATTGCCGCCGTGCCGAACAAGCTTTGAAAGAGCGGCAGATAGGTGAACAGCAGCTGCAGAACAATGATGGTCGCCACGGCAATGAGCACCGCCGGGTTGCCCGTAAATCCCTCTCTGGTGAGCACCGGCGCCTTCAGATAGCGGGCGTTGAACAGATAGAATATCTGAAAGAAAATGAGGGTGTTCACCGCCGTTGTCCGGGCCATTTCCAGGGTTTCTCCAATATAGCGGTCCCAGAGAAAAAGGCCGAGCGTACCCATGACCACCAGCGAAGAGATGAACACGATCCGCCAGGACAAAAACTGATTCAGCAGCGGTTCCTGCGGTGAGCGCGGGGGCCGCTGCATGACATTGCCTTCCGACGGCTCGAAAGCCAGGGAAAGACCGAGGGTCACCGCGGTGACCATGTTGATCCAGAGTATCTGCAGGGGGGTGATGGGCAGCGCGATACCCATCATCACCGAGGCGATGATGATGCCCGCCTGGGCGCCGTTGGTGGGCAGGATGAAGCCGAGGGTCTTGCGGATGTTGTCATAGACCGTGCGGCCCTCTTCAACGGCGTGGACGATGGAGGCGAAATTGTCGTCGGCCAGCACCATCTCCGAGGCCTCCTTGGCCGCTTCCGTGCCTTTCATTCCCATGGCCACGCCCACGTCGGCGCGTTTCAGTGCCGGCGCATCGTTAATGCCGTCGCCGGTCATGGCGGTAACCTGATCGCTGGCCTGCAGCGCCGTCACCAGCCGCAGCTTGTGTTCAGGACTGACCCGCGCGAAGATGTTCGATTTCTGGGCATAAAACTGGAGCTTGTCGTCATCCATTGTTTCCAGTTCCTGCCCGGATATTGGCTCAGTGGTCACGTCCAGGCCGATCTGACGGCCGATTGCCGCGGCGGTGAGGGCGTGGTCTCCGGTGATCATCTTCACCTTGATGCCGGCCGTATGGCAGCTTTTTACCGCGGCCACGGCCTCTTCGCGAGGCGGGTCGATGAGTCCCAGGAGTCCCAGCAGGGTCAAACCGGAACTTACCTCGCTGCGGTCAATCGTCTCCTTGCCGGGCATGGCCACCGAGGCAATGGCCAGGGTCCGCTGACCGCGACTGGCGATCGAGGCCAGCTGATCTTCCCAGAACCGGCGGTCGATATCCAGGTCTTCATCCCCCTGGCGCTGACTGTCGCACATTGCCACGACTCGTTCCGGCGCACCCTTGAGATAGACGATATTGTCGCCATCGGGCCTGCGGTGCAGGGTGGCCATGAATTTATACTCGGATTCGAAAGGGATCACATCCAGCCGCGGATAGTGGTCGTTGCACTGTGTTTCCTGCAGGCCGGCTTTCTTGGCAAAGGCAACCAGAGCGCCGTCGGTCGGGTCACCCTGGACCAGCCACTGGCCTTCCTGCTCGACGAGGGAGCCGTCATTGCAGAGCATCGACGCCGTGGCAAGCTCCTGCAGGTTCTTGTCGGTGGCAGGGGCTACCTGGTTATCGCCGATAAAAAAGTCGCCGCGCGGCTCATAGCCGGCGCCCTCCACCCGGTATTCCACATCCGCACCGATCACCGTGGTCACCGTCATTTCATTGCGGGTCAGGGTTCCGGTCTTGTCCGAGCAGATTATGGTTACCGATCCCAGGGTTTCCACCGCAGGAAGCCGTCGAATGATGGCCCGGTGATTGGCCATGCGCTGTACCCCGAGGGCCAGGGTAATGGTGATGATGGCGGGCAGCCCCTCGGGGATAGCCGCCACTGCCAGGGCCACACAAGCGAAGAACAGTTCGGTGAAGGTGTAGTCCCGCAGCGCCAGGCCAAAAATGAGGGTGCCGAGGGCCATGATCAGGATTGCCCCGGTGAGCCATTTGCTGAACTCATCCATCCTCTGGGTCAGCCTTGTTTTCAAGGTTTCCACCTGGGCCAGCAGATTGCTCACCTTACCGATTTCGGTGTGTTCACCGGTGGTGACCACCACCCCGGTTCCCTGGCCAAAACTCACCAGGGTGCCGGAGAAGGCCATGGACGTCCGGTCACCGAGCGACGCATCCTCGACCACCGGGGCAGCGCCCTTGTCGACCGGCACCGACTCGCCAGTCAGAGGCGCTTCCTCAATGCGCAGGTCTTTGCTCTGAAAGATGCGCAGGTCGGCGGGCACTTTATCACCGGAATGCAGATAGACCACGTCACCGGGGACGAGATTTTCCACCGGCACCGACACTTTCTGCCCGTCGCGCAGAACAATGGCTTCGTGGGTCAGGGTCTCCCTGATGGCATCCACCGCTTTTTCGGCCTTGCCTTCCTGGACAAAGCCGATTATCGCATTGATCACCACCACTCCGAGGATTACTCCGGCGTCCACCCAGTCGGCCATCAGCGCGGTCACCACCGCCGCACCGAGCAGGACATAGATCAGTACATTGTTGAACTGGCTCATGAAACGCATCAGTGCACTGCGCTTGGGAGGGGCGGGCAGCCTGTTGAGACCGTAGGTGGTTACCCTCTGGTCAACTTCGGCTGCGCTGAGGCCTTGTTCTGTAGTGGTCAGCTTCTGCCAGACTGTTTCGACCGGCACGGCATGCCATGCAACTTGTTCATTCTTCATATCTGCTTCCCTGAGTGGGTGGATCTCTGGTGTCATTCATTCTTTGGAATAACCAATAAGTATTTTTATCCGAATGAAAACATAAGAGAGCAGGCTTTGTTGTCGATCAAGAGGTATCGAGGCAGGAGATAAAATTACATCAGCGGGCACGGCAGTAGACAATGCGGTGGTGACGGCAAGGATTAAGCCGGCACCACTGGGATGGGAGATACCGGACTGGTAGACGCGGTGGCATCACCTTAGCGGCGTCAGCTGAGCACTGTGAGCAGTATTTATCTGCATTAGATTCGGAAGAGAAGCGGCATTGGCTCTGCGGCTGGCCTGAGACGGGCCAGGTAAAAAAAGGAAAAAGGACTTGCAGCGCGATGCTTTGTGCTGATCGCCGGACGACCGTTGTCGGGGCAGTACGTTTCTCCAAACACCTCT
>CBFCWR010000046.1:0-12595 GCA_965601575.1 uncultured Desulfofustis sp.
TACATGGATGATCTGCACCGAGCCGGCGGGCTTACACAGATTTTCAGAGAACTCAAACCGCTTCTGCACCTCAACTGCATCACCGTCACCGGGCGTACCCTCGGGGAAGAAATTGACCGCCTTCCTGAATCATTCAGTCAGGACGTGGTCCGGACGATGGACCAACCGATTCACCGAGGAGGCTCCATCGCCGTGCTCGGCGGAAACCTGGCCGGTACCGGGGCGATTATCAAACAATCCGCGGGTACGCCTGATTTGATGGTCCATTCCGGTAAAGCCGTCGTATTCGAATCAATCGAAGATATGACCGAACGGATAGACGACCCGGATCTCGATGTGGATGAAACTGATATATTGGTCATGAAAAATTGCGGTCCGTGCGGAGCCCCGGGGATGCCTGAAGCCGGCTACATACCCATCCCAAAGAAACTGGCCCGGCGCGGGGTTAAAGACATGGTAAGGATTTCCGACGGCCGAATGAGCGGTACCGCCTTCGGCACCATCGTCCTGCACGCCACTCCCGAGTCAGCAGTGGGTGGACCGCTGGCCCTGGTGGAAAACGGCGATATTATCAGTTTGGATGTGCCCGGTCGCACGTTGTCCCTGCATGTTGATGAGTCGGAACTGGAACGACGCCGAAACTCATTGAAAGCTCCGGTCAATCCCAAAGAGCTGCGCGGTTATCTGCGGCTTTATCACGAACGGGTAAACCAGGCAGAGCATGGCTGCGACTTCGATTTCCTCAGAGCAACACACCACCGCGGCACGACGCCCTGACTCTTCATCCACGGCTTAATTCCAACCACAGGTTTTTGAGTCGGGCATCACTTTGCGGGTTCACCGCGCGGGGTGGCAGGACGCCTTTCACGATAGCCTCCACCTGCTCAACCGCACTCCACGCCTGGGCTTCAGCATTCTGAACAGTGAGTCCGCCCAAGTGCGGCGTCGCGACAACGCCCTCCATCTCAGCCATCTGAGGTGATGGCCGCTGGTCCGGACCGCGTCCCACATCCATGGCGATTTTGCCGATACGGCCTTCGCGGTAAGCCTCGGCCAGCGCTGCTTCATCCACGAGATTGCCGCGGGAGACGTTGACGAAATATACATCCGGCTTCATCAGGGCAATGGTCTCACGATTAATCAGGTTTTCGGTCTCCTCGGTGGCCACCGCCAGCGGCACCACGAAATCGGACTGTCTGAGCAAGGTGTCAAGTCCGACCTGCTCGATTTCCTCATCCGTGCAGTTCACATATGGGTCATTGACCACTACTTTCATGCCCAGCGCTTTGAGCTTCTGGGCCAGATAACTGCCTATGGCGCCATAACCGATTATCCCGGCGGTACTGCCGCTCAACTGCCGTCCCATATTCGAGGGAGGCATACGCCCTGTTTTGAACTCCATCGTGGAGGAGGTCACATCCCTCGCCAGATCAAGCATCAATGCCAATGCCATCTCGGCGGTAGCTGGGATGAAGGCCGGTACCGAGTTGAGGACCAGCACCCCATTGGCGTCAGCAGCAGCCACATCGACGTCGCTGATATCCACCTGGGGACGGATAAAAACGGCCATATCACTCAACGAATCAAAGATCTCCCTCCTGCCGTGGGTGGACCGGTGGCATACCACTACCTGGCAGCCGGCCGCCGCCTCAATTACCTCATCCGTAGTGAGATCCCTCTCCTGAGGGTTACGCACGACCTCCACCATACCGGTAAGGGCCTCGTGCGCCTTCTTGAAATAGACACCAAGATCTTCGGGATTATGAGATAAAAATACTGTCATGGCGCTACTCCAGCTTCATTCCACTCAATGATCTGCATGACCGAAACACCTCTCAAGTGCCCAGAATTTTATCTGGTAATCTGCGTGGGGTGATCGATCACAGCGGCGATGTAATATTTAGAACCGATAGAGCTCAGCGGGGTTGTCCCGCAAGATTTTGGTGCGGATTGCCGCATCGTCCACCCAGTTCAACAACAGATCAAGCAGGTCTGCCTCGTCGGGCGGATCCGCCTGTCCCGGGTGAGGCCAGTTGCTGGCCCAGAGCATCCGTTCCGGGGCAGACTTTACCAACTCTCTGGCTTCCGTACTTACATCCTCCCACCCGGGTGGCCCGTTCTCCGATGATTCATAGGGTGCCGACAATTTCACCCAGCAGCGGCCGCGCTCGAGAAATCCCAGCAATATCTTAAAGGCCTCATCACTGGGAGGTACCGGGCCCATGAAGCGGCCGACATGATCGACCACCAGGTCGCAGGGCAATCTCTTGAGCAACGGCTCCCGCTCGGGAAACTCTCGGCCGTTCATCTGCAGCTGTACATGCCAGCCAAAGGGATGAACCCTGGAAGCCACCGTTTCAAGTACATCCCAGTCCAACGCCCCGCCGGGCAGCATATGAAATCTCACTCCGCAGACCCCGGCATCACTGAGTTCCTGCAACTCAGCCTCGGTTATCGATGGATCGGCAACAACAATTCCCCGCGCCTTGGTTCCGAAGGCTGTCATGGCGTCCAGCTGGCAGCGATTATCGGTACCGTAGGTGGTTGGCTGGACGACCACAACCCGATCCAATCCCAGCCGTTTCTGCACCGTTTTATAATCATCGACCCAGGCGTTGGGAGGCGTCATCAGAGCCGTCGGTGCAGTAGGGTAGGCATTGTTATAAAAGTGCATGTGGGTGTCACAGCTTCCCGGTGGCGCGATCAGTTGTGGATACCTGGCAGTCATCATGTCCTCTCCCTCTTTAGTCAATGATTTTAGACAGTAAGATCCGTCATCTGAGTTTTCCAATGGGTGTGCAGTTCCACCAGCCTGTCCTCCAGTGCATCTTTTTCCCGGTCCACCTGATTCGCTTCTTTCTCGAACCACGCCACCATCATTTTCACTCCTTCCCGGAGATCGATATCGCACTTGAAATCGGGCAGCACGCGGCGAATTTTGGCGTTGTCGAACAAGCCGGGATAGGTCTTTTCGAAAAACAGGTGGCTGAAAAGATCAGGTTTAGCAGCCATCAAGAGTTCCGAGGGTATATGGACAATTTTAACTTCAGAGCCCAGAACGCTGCCGAATGTGAGGTAGAGATCTTCCCAGCGGCTGCGCTCTTCGCTGCACACGTGATAGGCCTCTCCATAGGTTTTTTCGTTGCCGAGTACGCCGACGAACGCCTTGGCCAGATCCGGGGTGAAGGTGAAACTGAAGGCCGTGGAACCGTCGCCGAACATGACCAGAGGCTTGCCTTTGCGGATCCGATCGATGATGCCGTAATTCTGGCGCAACACGCCCATGTTTGCAGCCCCTGGTCCAAAGGTGAGCGAAGGGCGGATCATGGTAATGGGGAGCTGTCTCTCGGCGATTACCCTGTTCATGTAGCGTTCCGCCTCGGCTTTGTCAAAGGCGTAGGGAAATGTTGGATCGTCGTACAGTTCTTCCGCCGATTCTACGGTAGGTATGCTGCTGTAAGGCCGCTTATAGGCAGCAACGCTGGAACAGATGACGATATGTGCCCCCGAATCCCCAAAGGCCGCTATAGTGGATCGAGCATCGGCCTCGTTGAAGCAGATCATATCGATCACCGCATCAAACCTCTCGCTCCTCATGGCCGACTCGAATTGTTCCCTTTCCAGCCGATCGCCGCTCATCAGCCTGACCCCTTTGCTAAACTGCAGGTCGCGGCTGCCTCGGTTGTAGAGCGTTACCTCATGCTGCTGGGCTATCAGCAGTTTGACGATTTCCCGGCTGATGACGCCGGTGCCGCCGAGCACAAGTACGTTCATGGCAGTCCTCCGTTTTGTCTTTATCAACGAGTCATCCAGCCGCCGTCCACCGTCAGTGTGGTACCCGTGATGAAGCTTCCCGCATCACTGGCGAGCAACAGCAGCGGCCCGACCAGATCCTCAGGCGTCCCCCACCTGCCGAGCGGCATCATTGAATCGAAATAGGCACGCAGTTCTCCCTGCACCAGCCTGTCTGTGAGCGGGGTGGAGATCGGACCGGGCGCGATTGCATTGGCGGTAATTCCCCACGGTGCCAGTTCCTGTGCCATGGTCCGGGTGATGCCGATCAGTCCCGATTTTGTCGCCGAATAGGAACCGCGCTCTTCCTTGGCGCACAGTCCGAAGATCGAGCTGATATTGACTACTCGTCCCCAGTTACGTTCTTTCATCTGGCCGGCCAGCTCCCTCACCAGAATCATGGGAGCCGTCAAATTGAGTTCAAGCAGTCTGTCCCAGTCCTCATCGACAATTTTGTCCACCGGGTTGACGATGTTGGTGCCCGCGTTGTTGATGATAATATCGACCCGGCCCATCACTTCCAGCGCTTCTTTGGCCAGTTTCATGGTATCGCCACGATTATAGAGATCGGCGACGACGCAGTGCCCCCGGCGCCCGGTCCCATCGAGGATACGATTCATCGCCGCCTCCATCTCCTCGCGGCTGCGGCTGTTAATGACAATATCGGCGCCGGCCTCGGCCAGGCCGTGAGCCATGGCCATACCGATTCCCTTGGAGCCGCCGGTAACCAGAGCTACTTTGCCACTCAGATCAAATAATTCCTGTATCATGGTCACTCCATGAATTTGAGTTTGAAAATCAGCTTTTGGGTTGAAACAACTGCGGATAATACGATTATGATTTTTCTCTCAGTTTACGAACTTGGGCATCAGCCAGCGCGGAAGTGCCAGGATCAGATCAGGAAAGAGAATTACGATCATCAGCACCCCGAGCATGGGCAAGAGAATGATAGCCACATCTTTCAACGCCTTTTTCAGTTCTACCTCGCCGATGGCGCAACTGATCAGCAGGCATAGTCCATAAGGCGGGGTCACCAGGCCGAAGGCCAGCGAAATTACCCCGATGATGGCAAAATGTATCGGGTGCAGACCGGCGAATTGGGCCATGGGCCAGAGCACGGTACCGAGGATGATGATGGCCGGAATCGCGTCAATGAACATGCCGATAAACAAAAAGGCAGAGGCCACCAGCAGACCGGTTGAGATCGGACCGGCTCCAAACTGTTTGAGAAATTCCACCAGAGCCAGGGGGATCTTATAGTAGGCCAGCAGCCACCCGAAGGCCGAGGCGGTGCCCACGCAGAACAACGAGATCGCTGCGAATCGCGCGGATTCGTAGAAGATCTTGGGAACTTGTGTAATCGTAATGGACCGATAGATAATCAGGCCCAGAATGAAAGAGTAGATCACCGCGATAACCGAGGCCTCGGTCGGGGTAAAAAATCCGGCGACGATGCCGCCGACGATGATCATCGGGGTCATCATCGGCAGGGTGGCCTGGAGAATTGCTATTACCGCCTCTTTTATAGACGAACGGGAATAGATCGGATAATCGTAAATCTTGGCATAGACGTAAACGGTGATCATCTGGGAAAGAGCCACCAGCATACCGGGAATGACGCCGGCCAGAAACAGCCCACCGATGGATACCGTCATCAATCCGCCCCAGACGACCATCAGAATGGAAGGCGGGATGATAACGCCCATTACCGAAGAGCAGGCGGTTACCGCCACCGAAAAGGTGGGTGAGAATCCCTGTTTCTTCATCTGCGGTATCAACAGGGAGCCGATACCGGCTGCATCTGCGGTGGATGATCCGGAAATCCCGGCAAAGAGCATCGACACCACCACATTGATATGGCCCAGCCCGCCCGGCAGATGTCCCACCAGCGCCCGGGCAAGCTGCACCAGCCTGTCGGTAATGCCAGCCGAGTTCATGATGTTGGCAGCCATCAGGAAAAACGGCACGGCCAGCAGCACGAAGGCGTTATAAGACTTGAACATCTCGTTCATCAGCAGGAACGGAGTAAGCCGGTCATCGATTAGAAAGACCGGGACACAGGCCAAGCCGAGTGCAAAGGCCACCGGAATCCGGAGGATGACGAGGGCACCGAAAACGATAAACAAAATTGCCGCTACATGACCCGCTTCCATCAGCTCTCACCTCTCCAGACTCTGATGTTGTCAACAAGCTTCTCAGCCAGAAACAGAATCCAGGTGATACCGGCAATCGGCCAGGCCATGTAGATATAGACCATAGGCAGCTCTGCCATCTCAGAGGTCTGCATCAGGCCGAACTTGACCAGCGGCCAGCCCCAGACGATGAACACCATGGCGGCCAGAAAAATCCAGAAATCGACGAACATCCGGGCTGCCGCTTCACCCCGCTTGGTCTTGGGCTTGGGCAGCAGATCGACGGTAAAATGGGTGGAATCCCTGACCGCAATCATCGATCCGACCAGAATGATCCAGATAAAACAGAACCTGGCCATCTCTTCCGTCCAAATATAGCGGGGGATAAAGCCAATGTATCGAGCAAAAATCTGCAGCGACACCGGTATCAGAAGCAACCCCATCAGCGTTGCCAGGGCTATCTGCAGAAACCGGTAATAGCCGTCTAATACTTTTTTCATTTAGTCGTAACCTTGTTGAGCATATCGACACCCTATCCTGTCCCGCCGCTCTATACACGAAAGCCGGGGACCTCCGGCCCCCGGCTTCGACGGCTCTGACGAGCAGCTTACCTCACTACTGCAGCAAGGTGTGGATTACTGATTGGCGACATCCTGAATCTGCTGATAGAGCTCAGGTACCCCCTGCTCGGCGAAATACTCCTGGAGTACGGGCTTGGCAGCCTCGACCAGTTTATCGCGATCTTTGAAATAGATTGTCTTCAGCTTACCCTCTTTTTCCATCTGGGCCATTTTCATTTTATCCTCAGAGGACTCCAATATGCGTCCATACGTTCCGGCATCCTTGCCCGCCTGCAAAATGGCCGCCTGCAGGTCCTCGGGAAGCTTCATGAAGGTCTTGTTTGAAAAACAGAGCGGACGCACGGTAATGGCATGAGCCGTAAGTCCAATGTTCGGTCCCACTTCGTAGAATTTCATCTGCTGGATACCGGCCGCCTCGTTCTCAGCCGCATCGATCACACCGGTCTGAATGGCGTTGTAAACCTCGGCATAGGCAATAACCGTCGGGGCCATGCCAAAAGCCGAGAACATCTTGGTTTGGATTGGCGCTCCCATGACGCGGATCGGTACGTCTTTAATGTCCTCCATCGTCTCGACAGGCTTGTTGACGATCAGCATGCGGGTACCGCCGCCGCCATAACCAATAATTCGCACATCGGCACGTTTCAGAATGTCGTCGACGATCGGCTTCAGCGCATCGCCGCCAAGAACCTTACTCCAATGAATATGGTTCTGATAGAGCATCGGCGGGTCCATCAACGAGGCCATCTTGGAAAAGGTTGACATATGCGACGGTGAAGCGACGGCGTAATCGACCGAAATGCCTTGATTCATGTAGGCGACATAATCTTTTTCAAGACCCAGTTCGCTGTTGAGGTGCATCACAAACTCTATGGTCTTGTCGCCGGTGTAGTAGAGCTGCACCAGTTCCTCAAATTTGCGCATCAGCCGGGTAAAGGCATGCTCCTCATCGAACTGGCTGGCCCCATGGAAGGTAAAATCGGCAGCCTGACCTGCCGACACCATCATGACACTGGCCAGAACCCCAACAACTGCTGCACGAAATAGTCTTCTCATCATGACTGTCTCTCCTCTTTGGTTGTCCTGCATGATTTATGACTGTCTCCACCACTTCATGAGGCGGAGTAAATTACTGAGCAAATCTTCCAAACACCAAAGCCTATTGAAACCGATGAAATGTTAGGAAAACACTACTTAGAAGTAGTGTTTATTTCAAGTCTTTTATCTGATCACGGTGGGGGTAAGCGATACTATTTCTGTCGGCTTCACTATTCAATTAAACCGATTTAAAAATTTGTAAAAGGAGGTTGATTTTTTCGATTGCGTAGTATTCGGTTGTAGGGTTAGAAAGATACTATCCTGTTGCGTACGAAAATCGCTGCACAGAGGAGCCCACTATGGATAACCAGACCTTCGGGGTCGGCTGCAAGGTCACCTTTTCCAAGACCGTCGGTGAGAGCGACATCTATCTGTTTGCCGGTATTACCGGTGATCTCTCACCCAACCATGTCGATCGGGAGTTCATGAAAACCACCGCATACGGCCGCAGAATCGCCCACGGCTCCCTGCTGATAGGCTACATGTCGACCGCCTCGACCATGATCCTGCAGAAATACCCGGGCCGCACCCACGATATGACGGCGGTGTCGCTTGGCTATGACAGGGTTCGATTTCTCAAGCCGGTGTTCATCAACGACACGATCACCGTGCATTACGAGATAGAGGCGGTGGACGAGAACAAAAATCGCAGTTTGTCAAAGATTGAGATCATCAACCAGCACGGGGACCTGGTGGCGGTGGCCACCCATATTCTCAAATGGGTGCCGAACAGCTGACGGGAACTGCTTAACTCATCTTATGCAGTTCGCCCTGTATCACCTCTTCCATCACCTGGATCGGCGCCCGGCAGCCAGTGTACAGCTCGACCTGCCCGCAGGCCTGATGAAGCAGCATCCGCACGCCCTCCACCGTTCTGTACCCATAAGCCTGGGCCAGCTGCAGCAACCGGGTTCGGGGAGGAAGAAACACCACATCCATGACAATGGTGCGTGGGGAGAGTGCCGATTCAAACATGGACTCGGCAAGGGGCGATTCATCCGGTTCTTGGAACCCGACCGAGGTACTGTTCACTACGATATCAAATTTCCAACAGCCCGGAAATTCCTGTAGTGATCCCCCGAAGTCAAGACCCAGCTGTTCGGCCAGAAGTTTACCTGACGCCTCCGATCTGTTGAATACGGTTACCCGGGCTTTCTTCTGCGCCAGCCCGAAGGCTACCGCTCGGGCAGCGCCCCCTGCACCCAACAGGGCAACGCGCGTTCCCGCAAGGTCGGTCTGCTCCTCCAGCGCTCTGAGGGCGCCGATGTAATCGGTATTATACCCGGTCAATATCCCATCGCGGTTGTCGATAGTATTGACTGCACCGATAACCTTAGCCGCTGGGTCGAGGCGGTCAAGATAGGGGATAACCGCACTTTTGAACGGCATCGACACATTCATCCCTCTGATACCGAGCGTCCGTATTGCTTCGATGCCGGACGCAGGATCGGTGATGCCGAAATAGACAAAGGTGTAGTCCAGCCCCAGTTCCTTGTAAGCGGCATTGTGAATGTCAACTGCGAGTCTGTAGGGGCGGGCCGCCATTGATCCGCATAGAGTGGGCAGGGTCGGAGTCATGTGTGAGGCTTCGAAGCAGTCTTGCAGTACCTTTTAAGATCGATCTTACCGCCCGGTTCTGGTCTGCTTAAAAACGGGAGATTCCCTCTTACATCAAAGCGCACGGAGAATGTTATCGCAGACACACCATCAATTTCCAAGATAAAAGTCTCAGCCTGATTAAGAGGTACGGCACACCCACCGTTTCCCGATTAAACCCAGCATTCTCTAGGCGAAATAAAGACCGCCATTAATCTCCGTTATTTCACCGGTGATAAATGAACCCAGTTCGGAGACGAAATAGATAACCGCACCGGCCACATCAGCCGGTGTACCGCCCCGTTTCAGCGGGGTGGCGTTAATCGCTCCCTGGATACCCGCATCGGTATTGAAGGTTTCGTGAAACGGGGTGTCCAGTATCAGGCCCGGAGCGACACCATTCACCGTAATCCCTTTGCCCGCCACTTCTTTTGCCAGCCCCCTGGTATAGGCAATGATTGCACCCTTTGAGGCGGCATAGGCCACTGCACCGTCGCCGCCGCCATTTCGCGCCGCCAGTGAGGACATGTTGATAATCCTTCCCCAGCCGCTGTTCATGTATGGCAGCACCGCCCGGGTACAATAAAATGTCGAGGATACATTGACGTCCATGATCTTATGCCAGTGTTCATCGCTCATCTCTTCGATGGTGGAGCGTCCGACCAGGTGTCCCGCATTGTTCATCAAAATATCGATATGACCGCCAAGGGTCTCGGCTACCTGATCGATCACCTGGTTCACCTGCGCGCTGTCAGTGGCATCGAGCTGAAAGGCATAGGCCCTGCCGCCCATCCCCTCGATCATTTTCACCGTCTCTTCACCCTCCTCGCGATGGGAAAAGTAGGTCAGGGCCACATCTGCACCGCAACGGGCAAGGGCGAGCGCCACCCCTCTGCCGATGCCAAGGTTGCCGCCGGTTACCAGGGCTGTTTTTCCTTTCAGATCAATCTGCATGCGTATCTCCTGTTTTTGTGGGGGACACGGTCCTCATTCGCAGCTCCAATCAACTATCGTGTCCCATTTTTTGCTCCATTTTCAACAAATCAAGTAAAAATCTGTCTCTTTTGTCGGTCAATTCATGACCCTGCCGTACTCTCCAGTCGTAAAACCCTTTGCCAGTTTTCACGCCGAGATCGCCGTTGTCGAACATTTTTTTTAACAATTCAGATGGCTTCTGGCGACTGCAAAGCGATTCGCTGATGTAGCTCTGAATCGCGTAGAGCGTATCGAGACCGACCACATCGTTGTGCTCCAGCGGTCCATAGACCGGGAATCTTCGTCCGAGTCCGTTTTTTATTGCAGAATCCACATCCTCCACTGAAGCGATACCCTCTTCGACGATATGGATGGCTTCTCTGAGCAGCGCCTGAAAAAGCCTGTTTCCCAGTTGCCCCGGGGTATCCTTGAGAACCGTGACCGGTTTCTTGCCTGCTCTTGCCAGCAGCCCACTGAGCAAGCTGACCGTTTCCATAGAGGTTTTCTCCCCCTTGACCACTTCCACCAGCGGCATCAGATGGGGGGGATTCCAGAAATGGGTCACCGCAAATCTTTCCGGTAGATGCAAATGTGCGGAAATGCTCGTTGCCGGCAGTCCGGATGTGTTCGAGGTCAAGATGGCTTGTGCCGGGCAACAGTCTTCAACCCGGGAGAAAAAGTCCTGCTTGAGTGCCAGGTTTTCAGGAATCGACTCGATGATCAGGTCGGCTCCGCGCACTGAGGACTCGAGATCAGTGGTACCACTCACCAAATCCCGAATCGGGGCAATTCGATCAGTAGCCAGACACCCTTCCGATTTCAACACATCAAGAATACGACGAAAGGCTTCAACGCCTTTCTCCATGCTTTCTTCCGTGCGGGCAAATATCTTCGTTTTGCAGCCCACCGATGCCAAAGTGAAGGCGATGCCGGGGCCCATCTGGCCGCTTCCGGCCACCACTGCAGAGCGAATATCCATCTTGTGCGGTCCTCTTTCAGGCGGTGAACTTGTCGATAATTTCCATCACCCGCAACCCGTCTGCAGGTGAACAGGGGCACTCCGCTTCACCCAGGAAATAGCTGGTCACCGCTTCGATCATGGGAAGCTGAATGTTGACGGGATTGTCAAAAGGCATGACGGTCTCCCCCTCGTCTGTGCAGAGCCGGAGCTCATCACCAAAGAATGGCACCGACGCCACGCCTTGGTTGCCGGTTACGATCAGCCGTTCAGAGACGGCGCACGGTGCGACGCTGAAGCACCAGCAGCCGCGAAAGACGATGTTGTTGTCGAAAAGAATCGTTCCCTGTACGAAATCATCAGCCTTGGAGGCAGGATTCATCCGCTTCGAAAAGCCCTCATACTCAAGGGGAAGACCGAAGTAGACGAGCAGAAGATCAAGCAGGTGGGGCGAAAGATCATGAAACAACCCTCCTCCTGATATTTCCGGTTCGACACGCCAATTGGTGGCGCTGTCGGGAATCAGAGAGTTGTCCTCGGGCAGGAAGAAATTGAGCTCGGCCAGACGGATCTGCCCCAGCGTGCCGTTTTCGATTATCTCACCCAACTTTTTGAAGGCCGGCAACGCCCTGCGGTAGTGAGCCACCGCCACCTTCTTGCCACTTTGCGATTCGGCTTCGATGATCGCCGCACATTGAGCAGCGTTCATCGCCATTGGCTTTTCAAGGTATACGTGCTTGCCGGCTGCCAGCGCTGCCAGGCAATGTTCCAGGTGGTAGCGGGGCGGAGTGGCGATGTATAGCGCATCAATCGCTGGGTCGCCGAGCAGCCCCTCGATCGAATCATACCACCTCCCTACGCCGTGGCGCCGGGCGAAGTCAGCTGCTTTGGGTCCATTGCGGCGCATCACCGCGACCAACTCCGATCCGGTTGCTTTTTGAAATGCAGGTCCGCTTTTGACTTCGCAGACATCACCTGCTCCCAGTATTCCCCATCGTAGTGACGCAGTCATATCTTCACCGTG
The DNA here is from genome assembly GCA_965601575.1 of uncultured Desulfofustis sp. Classification (GTDB taxonomy): domain Bacteria; phylum Desulfobacterota; class Desulfobulbia; order Desulfobulbales; family Desulfocapsaceae; genus JABDQA01. Next base: position 12,157 of record CBFCWR010000046.1, read on the forward strand.
GTTTTACGATTCAGTTGTGATCAGGTTTTTACCACCCCTGTCATTCATCGAGAAAATATTTGTGGTAGACTGTCGATCTGGCGAGTCGCTGAATATAGACCGCCAACTCCATCAAATGATAATCACCCCACATGCATGACTCCCCGCATGGTACATTTTTCCCCTCGGGTATGTGATCCCAGCCGTTGGGCCGATGATAGACCGAATGAAGCAGCAGACCCTGGTGATCGGGATCGAACGACAGATAAGGCTCATCCAGCAAAGTTGCTGCTATCGATAACCCGGCCTGAATATATCGCTGTCCTTTCTCTGCCTGTCCGATTTTCAGCAGGTATCTGCCGAGACGGAGCAACCCTTGAGCGGAAATCGCCCCTGAAGACGAGTCAACCGGCTCGAACTCGTTGAACGGGTCTGATCTGCGGTCCAGGTAATCGCCCAT
>CBFCWR010000047.1:0-12512 GCA_965601575.1 uncultured Desulfofustis sp.
AGATAGTTGGAGAGGAGTGCTGTAGGCGAAATGGGGAGGTGAATCTTTTACTGAAATATTTGTTGGATCGGCACTGCCTCAGCACCTCGACACCGATCCGGTTGCGGGAAATCAAATGGCAATTTCCGCATTCCGTGATAGTGTAGAGGCAAACCAGAGTGATTGCTGGAGGATATCATGCGCTGGCTACAGTTTTTTAGAAAAGTAAATTCAATGGATGCCCCGGCGGCACGCGCCTTTATGGATGGTCTTGATGGGGCAGAGTTCAACCTGGTAGACGTGCGGCAGCCCGGTGAATACGAGAAAGGACATCTTCCCGGGGCGCTGCTGATCCCGATGGGCGAGCTGGAAGAGCGTCACGCCGAACTCGATCCCACGCTTCCCACCTTCGTCTACTGAGCCATTGGGGGGCGCAGCCGTGTCGCTGCGCAGATGCTCACCGACCGGGGCTTTAAAAAGGTCATCAACATGGCCGGCGGAATCAAGGCCTGGAACGGCAACAAGGCTGTCGGACCCGAGGATACCGGCCTCTATCTCTTCAGCGGTGCAGAAACCCTGCCCCAGATTTTGATCGCAGCCTATTCGCTGGAAAAGGGTCTGCAGGAATTCTATTTGTCCATGACCGAACGGGTATCAGAAACGGCGGTCAGAAATCTGTTTGAAAAACTTGCCGGCATCGAAACCATTCATCAGGAGCGTCTGCTCACCGAGTATCGCACGGAGACGGGGACATATCTGAGTCAGGAAGAATTTGAAACGACTCAGGTGGTCGGGGCCATGGAGGGTGGGTTGACCACCGAACAATACCTCGAGCTTTATGAGCCGGACCTGGAGAATGAGACGGAAGTGGTGTCCCTGGCCATGGCCATAGAAGCACAGGCGCTCGATCTCTATCAGCGCACGGCTGACAGGACCAACGCTGAAGATGTGCGGCTGGCCCTGATGCGCATTGCCGATGAAGAGCGGGCCCACCTCAAACAACTCGCCGGTTTGCTCGATTGATCAGCTCTACCTGAGTCAGGTGCGATATGAAAAAGAGATTGGTTGTTGCCGGCGGCGGGCATGCCCACATGATGCTGCTCGCCAGGATTGGGGATTTTATCGATAACAACTGTGATGTGACCGTGGTGGGACCATCCGAACACCACTACTACTCAGGTATGGGCCCCGGCCTGTTGGGCGGGACCTATCAACCCGGAGAAGTTCGTTTCGCGACCCGGCTGGTCACCGAAAAAAACGGAGGCAGGTTCGTCCGGGCCAAGGTTCAGGCCATCGATCCGGATCACCGATTCGTCTCGCTCGACAGCGGCCAACAGATTTCCTATGATCTCTTGTCTTGCAACCTCGGGAGCCAGGTTCCGAAGCAGATGGTCAAGGGCCCGCTTGATGACATCTTTCTGGTCAAGCCCATTGAGCGGTTGCTCGAGGCACAGCATCGTATTTTACAACTGGGTGTTTCCAAGACAGTGAAAATTGGCGTCGTCGGAGGGGGGCCGTCAGCGGTCGAGATTGGCGGTAATATCTCGCAGCTTGGCCAGACCCCGGGCATGAAGCCGGTGGAGGTGACCATTTTTGCGGGCAGAAAGCTTATGCCCGATCATCCCGAAGGGGTGCGGGGCAGGGCCATCCGTTCGCTGCAGCAGCGTCGCATAACAATTCTTGAGGGCACCAGGGTTTCATCAGTCCAGACCGGTCAGATAACGGCTGATGACGGCACGGAGTACGGGTGCGACCTGATTTTCATCGCCGTGGGCGTCAAGCCGAGCAGGGTATTCGGCGATTCAGGCATGGCCTGTGGTCCGGAGGGCGGGATGACGGTGAATAAATATCTCCAGTCGGTCACCCATGACAATATTTTCGGAGGTGGTGATTGCATCCACTTCGCCGATCAGCCACTCGATAAAGTCGGGGTCTATGCGGTGCGCCAGAATCCGATTCTGGTCCACAACCTGCTGGCTACGATTACCAACAAGCCATTGAAGCCGTTTGACCCGGGCGGGACCTATCTGCTCATCTTCAACCTGGGCAATCAAAAAGGCATTCTCTACAAGTGGTCCATTCTATTCGGCGGGCGGCTGGCCTTCATGATCAAGGATTATATAGATCGTAAATTCATGCGCACGTTTCAGGCGCTGGAAGCCTCGTGATCGGCACAATCGACTCTTTGCACCAGATGAACAGGAACGCGATCAAAAAGGTACAGTCCTCTATCTATGCAGTTCCCCTTGCTGAAGTCCTGAGCGACGCCAAGCACGGCGATCACACTCACTTCGAATTGATTGTCGTCACAATCGAGCTCGAGGACGGCCGCACAGGCGAGGGCTATACCTATACCGGCGGCAAGGGCGGCAGGGCGATCAAGGCAATGATCGACCACGATCTGAGCCTGGCGCTGCGCGGCCGGGATGGAACCCGGATAGAACAGCTCCATGAATTCATGGAATACCATATCCACTATGTGGGGCGAGGGGGGATCTCTTCTTTTGCCATTTCCGCCATCGACATCGCCCTCTGGGATATCAGGTGCCGGTCGCTGGGAAGCCCCCTCTATGAAGTCGCCGGCGGCCACGATAATAAAACCAGAGCATATTGCGGCGGGATTGACCTCAATTTCAGTCTCGACAAACTTCTGGCCAATATCCAGGGCTATCTGGATCGCGGCTACAACGGGGTCAAAATAAAAATCGGCAGGCCTGATCTGCACCAAGATGTGGAGAGGATACGCGAGGTGCGCCGCTTGATCGGTCCCGACATCACCTTTATGGTGGATGCCAACTATTCGATGAGTGTCGAGCAGGCCATAGAGGCCGCCAAAGGTTTCAGTGCCTATGATATCTATTGGTTTGAAGAGCCAACCCTTCCCGACGATTATCAGGGCTATGCGCGGATTGCCGAAGCGACCGGGATGCCTCTTGCCATGGGCGAGAATCTGCACACCATCCATGAGTTTGGGTATGCATTTGAACAGGCGAAGCTGTCTTTCATCCAGCCCGATGCCTCGAACTGCGGCGGCATTACCGGGTGGCTGAAAGTGGCCGAACTTGCTGCTCGGTATAGCATTCCCGTCTGTTCGCACGGCATGCAGGAACTCCACGTCAGCCTGCTCGCCTCGCAAGCCCACAGCGGCTGGCTCGAGGTCCATAGTTTCCCGATCGATGAATATACAAAGCGGCCGCTGGTGGTTGAACACCACATGGCGGTGGCTCCTGCTCAGCCTGGCATAGGCGTTGAGTTCGACTATGAAAAACTGGCTCCTTACCGAGTTGCCGCTTAGATGACTTTAGAAATTGACCAGATGAAAGCGGTGCCAGATGGCGGATAGAAGCAACAGCGAAGGCAACCGCACCAACATCAGATTGAGCGACATTGCCGCCGCCCTGGGTATTTCCAAGGCCACCGTCTCACTGGCTATCAACGACAATCCGAAAGTTTCTGCCAAAACCCGGCAGAAGGTGCTCAAGAAGATTAAAGAGCTGGGCTACGTGTACAACCGCGGTGCGGCCGGCTTGTCAACCGGCAAGTCCAATACCATCGGGCTTGCTGTTCATAATCTTTCCAATCCCTATTTCACCGAGGTGTGCTCGGCAGTGGAGTCGGTGCTCAGTGACAAAGGGAGGATGCCGTTTCTCTGCAACACCCGCGAATCGCGTGATCTGCAGAAAAAATTTATCGAAGCGCTGATTGAACATAGGGCTGACGGGCTGCTCCTCTGTCCAGCCGACAAAACGACCATCGATGACCTGCAGCCCATATTCTCACGAAATCTTGCAACGGTATTAATTGCCAGGGATATCGAGGAGGCGCCCCTGGATTATGTTGGCAATGACGGGCGCAAAGCCCTGCAGCTCGCAACAGATCATCTGATCGAACTCGGGCATCGGAGGATTGGGATGATTGGCGGCGGGCAGCACACTTCGGTGTCGAAAAACAGGCGGGCCGGATTCTTTGCGGCACTCGAGTCCCATGAAATTCCGCTGGACGAATCGCTCGTCGTCGATTGCGAGACCAGTCCCGCAGGCGGTGAGGCAGCTATCGCCCGGGTAATAAACTCTTCTGATCCGCCCACCGCGGTCGTCTGTTTTACTGATCTTGTGGCTCTGGGGGTGCTCTCCGGTCTGCACCACCGGGGGTATGTCCCGGGACAGGATATGGCAGTGGCCAGCTGCGACGATATCGAAGAGGCGTCACGGGGCTATGTACAACTGACCACAGCTCGTATTCAGAAAAGCGAGATCGGCAGGAAATCTGCTGAGATGCTTCTTGAGAGAATAGCCGACCCGACCCTTCCTCCGCGCCGTGTACTGCTGGAGCCGGAACTGATCGTCAGAAAGACCTGCGGCAGTCGATTATAATCGACTGCCGCAAATTTAAAGGGACACAATACTTAATTCTGCGATGCGAATTAAGTATTGTGTCCCTTTTATTGTCCCTTTCTTTACTCACCTCTTCACTTCCACCTGGGCAGCCTTTTCGTAATACTGGATCAGACCGCCGTGGTCGTTGCCCTGCTTGCCATCCACTTTCAGCGCCTGCATAATCTCCATGACGCCGGCGGTGAGCGGCAGCGGCACACCGATCTCGTGGGCGGTTTCCAGAACGTTGGCCAGGTCCTTGATATGGAGTTCGATGCGGAAACCCGGATCGAATTTGCGGTCCATGACCAGCGGCGCCTTGGCATCAAGCACGGTACTGCCGGCCAGCCCGCCCCTGATCGCCTGGTACACCAACTCGGGTTCCACGCCCGCTTTGGTGGCCAGGACCAGGGCTTCGGACATGGCGGCGATATTGAGCGCCACGATAATCTGGTTGGCCAGCTTGGTGGTGTTGCCGGCGCCGATGCTGCCGGTGTAGACCACCGAGCCGGCCATCGCGTCCATGATGTCGTAGCACTTGTCGAATACCTCCTTCTTCCCGCCGACCATCACCGAAATGGTGCCGTCGATGGCCTTGGGTTCCCCGCCGCTGACCGGGGCATCGAGCAGTTCAACCCCTTTTTCTTCGAGCCTGGCGGCCATCTCGCGACTGGCCAGCGGGGCGATCGAGCTCATGTCGATTACGCAGGTGCCGGCCTTGGCCCCTTCAATGATGCCATCGTCTCCGAGCACCACGGCTTTCACATGCGGTGAATTGGGCAGCATGGTAACGATGAATTCACACTGCTCCGCAACCGCTTTAGGGGTGTCGGCAGTGGCTGCTCCCGCGGCGGCGACCTCGGCCACGGCCTCCTGGTTGAGGTCCATTACCACGAGATCATACCCGGCCTTGAGCAGATTCTTGCTCATCGGCTTGCCCATAATTCCCAGCCCTATGAATCCAACTTTCATTTTTTTTCTCTCCTTTATCGTTGAATAAATTCAGGATCTATTAACTATCTATACTGTTCCAGCCAACCGAGTCCGGCTTCGGTTTCGGTTGCGGGGATGTACTCGCAGCCTATCCAGCCTTCATAGCCGGCATCGTCTATCGCTTTAAAAACATTGGTGAAATTGATTTCTCCAGTGCCCGGTTCATGTCTGCCCGGATTATCGGCCAGCTGGATGTGACCGATCTTGTCCATCAACCCGGTCAGGGTGTTGATGAGTTCCCCCTCCATGCGCTGCATGTGATAGATGTCATACTGGAATTTGATATTGTAGTGACCGGTCGTGTCAATCAGGTCAATCGCCGGCTGCGAACCGACCAGGTGAAAACCCGGTACGTCCCGGCTGTTCAGGGACTCGACGAGCAGGGTTATTTTCTCCTTGGTGAGCTCATCGGCAGCAAAACGCAGGTTGTCCACCAGGGTCTTCTGTACCTTCTCAGGATCTTCATCCGCAGGGGTCAGTCCCACCAGGACATTGAGCATCGAGCAGTCGAGTACTTTGGCATAGCTGACTGCTCTTGCCACATTTTCCTGAAACTCCTGCTCCTTTCCAGGAATACAGGCGATCCCCCGAACACCTGAGGCCCATTCATCAACGGGCAGATTGAAGAGTATCTGTTTCAGATTGTGGCGCTGCAGATACTCCTGCAGCTGATCGGCCGGCCAGTCATAGGGGAACATGTATTCGACGGCGTCAAATCCATTTTGGGCCGCTTTCTCGAAGCGCTCGAGAAAGTCGAACTCGGTGAACGTCATGGTCAGGTTGGCGCAAAATTTTGTCATGGTTCTATCCTTTCTAGTAGTTGGGCGGTGAACTCAGCATGCTTGCAAAAATGTTTAGATTCGCATAATATATGATCATCTAAACATCTGATGTTATGATATTCATATTTCACTACGTCGATTTCGTCAATAGAAAAGCGTTGCCGTTGTTACAGTCTTGCTGCTGATTTGTTAAGCTTGTCACCAGAAAAATACATATATATTTCAAGTTTTTATAGACATCTATCACGAAGAAGATATGGCTGAACAAATATTTCAGATAGAGCGCAAGCGGCTGGCAGACCAGGTCGCCGATCAGCTCATGGCACTCATTGCCGAGGGGCAGCTCAAACCGGGTGATCGGTTGCCGTCGGAGCTGGAACTGATGAAACAGTTCCAGGTTGGCAGAAGCTCAATAAGGGAGGCGATAGGGGCCTTGTCGCTCATCGGATTGGTGACGGTCAAACCTGGCCAGGGTACCCATGTCGCCGATTTCTCGGCAGAGGGTGAAGGTAATCGAATAGGACTGATCGGCATCGGCCAGGAGAAGATCAGCGAACTGGTCGAGGCCAGAATCGAGTTGGAATGCGTTATTGTGCGGCTGGCGGCCGAGCGGGCCACGGAGGCCGACATCGCCGCGATGAGGAGCAAGCACGAGGAGCTCAAGGAGGCCTTGAGCAAGGATGATGAACCGATCAGTTCCGATCTGGAGTTTCATCTCGCCGTTGCCAGGTCCTGCCACAACAGCGTCCTGATTCGGTTTCTCATGGAACTGCGCCAGCCCATCTACCACTGGATGAAACAGAAAGCAAAATATGACTGGGGCTATGCACCCGTCTATGACCAGCATGAAGCAATAGTAAAGGCGATCGAAGCCAGGGATGGAACGCAGGCTGAAGAAGCGCTGAAATCACATCTCAAGTCGGCCGGGGAGCGTCTGATTACCACCCTGCAGGCCGAGAAGGATCGCTAGCACCTCTTCACTGAGCAGTGAGACTCTAGTCCACGAGCTTGCCCGATTCGGGCAGCGCCTCATAGTCGTTATCACGCATATAGTTTTGCAGAGAGCCACACATCTCGGGGTCGAGCACCACCCGGGGAACCTTGTGCTGGCCGCCGCAAATCCAGCTCATCACTCCCGGGGCATGAGCTGGATTGAGGATTGATGGAAAGGGTAGGCGCCTATTCGACCGGCTGCGTGCGTCAGATCAAGTCGCTGATCCGGAATCTGACGTTGAGGTGGGCGTCCCGCATGCCGAATCGCTCCAGAGAAATCCGCACCACATGGCCGTCGGGAATACCCGGCGGATAGCTTACCATTACAGGATAATCACCGGAGATTGAGCCCGCTCCGCCGCAGCGCCAGCACTCATAAAAACCAACACCGCCATGGCCGTGACAATCGGAGCAGCGAAGAGAAGCCGGCAAACTGATGCGTATATGGCCCCCCCGAAAGGCCTGGTCCGGGGGCAGGGTAACAACCATGGAGAGGGGCTCAGCCGCCCCTGCAAAGGAGTGGGCGCCCTCGGTAAAATTACTCAACATACGGTCAAAAAGTGTCTCGTAAGAAGAACGATAGGTCCGAAATGACCTGGGCAGCCTGACATCTGTCAGTCCGGACGGCTCTTGTTCCGGTACCAGAGATTCCGGCTCCGGCCGAGCGCTCATCGGTTCGACCCTCACCCGGTGCGCTCCCCTGAATTTCCTGTACTGCCTTCTGTCGTCGTAGGCCCGGCGTTGGCTAGGATCACTGAGCACCGAATAGGCCTCCTGAATTACCTGAAATGGTGAATTCCCTTCGTCGCAGCGATCCGGGTGGTACTCCTTGGCCAGCCGGCGATATGCCGCCTTTATTTCCTCCTGACTGGAGGTGTTTGGAATGCCTAAGATTATGTAATAATTTTTTGGCATGACAGATCCTCCTTCATCTCGACCAGCATTAAAAATGATCCGTTATCCCAAGCGGTCTCCCACCAGTATTATACCAATTTCAGTTCTGTTTGTGATCTCCTTTATGGCGACCGGCGGCGCGCTGCCCCATCTTTTTTCGCGGGTTGAAGGTTGATGTGGCGGCCAGCTCGCTAAACAGCTTTTCCTCCTCTTCACTTAGAGAGGTCGGGACTCGAATCTGCAGCTCGACAATGATGTCGCCGGCCTGACCGATTTTCCTGGGCAGCCCTTTACCGCGGATACGCATCTTCCTGCCGCTTTGCGAGCCTCGAGGGATCTTCAGTGCCACACTTCCCTCCAGTGTCTGAATTTCGATTTTGGCGCCGAGCGTCGCTTCCCAGGGGGCGACGGCAACCGCTGTATGCAGGTCATAACCATCTACGCTGAACTTCGAATCCGGAGCGATATGGATGCGCAGCCGCAGGTCGCCAGGGCTGCCGGCGCCCGATCCTTTTTCTCCCTGTCCGGGAAGACGAATCACGGAACCTTCGGTTACTCCCCGGGGGATTTTGACCTGAAAATTTCTGGTTTTCGGGTGTGGCTGGCCGGCCCCGTCCAATTCGTAGGATTGAAGTGAAATAGACTTGCGGGCACCGCTTACGATCTCCCGCAAGGTGAGCGTGATATCCGCTTCATGAGTACGGCCGGCCTGGTCAAAATCGCGCCAGTGAGTCTGCTGGCCAGAGAAATTCTGGCCGAACAGGCTCTGGAAAAAATCACTGAAGCCATGGGTTTCCCCAAAAGAGTCATCAGAGCTGAATCGGAAACTCCTGGCGTTGCCGGAACCACCGTTACCTTGCCTGAAAGCCTGCTCCCATCCGGAATTATTCTGATACTGAGCACCGTTCTTCCAGTCTTTACCGTAGGCGTCGTAGAGCTTGCGCTTTTCCGGATCTTTTAAAACTTCGTTGGCCTCGTTGATCCTTTTAAACTCAGCTTCAGCTTCATTATCCTTATTCACATCCGGGTGAAATTTGCGTGCACGTTGGCGGTAGGCGCGTTGGATTTCCTCCTGCGTCGCATTTCTGGGAACTCCCAGTATTTTGTAATAATCTACGTACTCCATGTCCCCTTTTTTATCTCTCTAAGTCTGCACCTTTCGGCGGTGAGTTTCATTCTCACGATCACATAGTAAGCATCTATTGCTAAACAATTATCTTTTTCAGTCCCAGGCGATGTGCCGATACTCACCCTTGTCAGTATAAAAGCGTCTGTTTCTCTTTTACGTATTCGCGTAGCTCCTTGATGTTGCGTTCATTATAGTTGACTATGTTCTCAAGCTTCACTCGGAACCTGTCATCGGTGTCGAGTAAGGAGTCCGCCTTTTCCAGCAGCGATTTTCCGTTCTCCAGAAACTGGTTTACTTCCTTAATCAGCAGCCGCCGCTGTTTATGCTTCTCCTGTTCGGCATCAACGAAGGGTATCAACCTGCTGATGCAGAGCTCAACCAGCTGATCCCTCGAGAGATCATGTTTGTCCGATATATCATCGAGCAAGGCCAGTGCGTTGCGGCTCAGCACAAAGGTTTTCTGCCGCCGCTCCCTGGACTCTTGCTCGATTTCCTTGGCTTCGTTGGCAACCCGGTCGAGGGTCTCCCTGTTCTGTACAAGCTCGTCGATCAAAGACTTCTGCTGAACTTCGAGGTGGGTTGCGGCAACTTTCAACAGATCTATCATCTGATCGGACAGTCTGAAAGTCGCACGCACCGATTGCTTGCCTCTGAGCTGCGTGGCATTCAGTTGAAGTTGTTCTCCGTAACTGAACTCATCCGATTCCATGGTGGGCCTCCTATGATCACATAATAAGCATGCAAATTACTAAATCAACTAAATAATTAAAAGTAATTTATTATATAAAATATTTATTACATTTTTTATTGACACAAGCCAAACCGTAATTATTTTTCGAGTAAAATTTGATATGGTTAATTCGTGGGCCGGTGAGGCCCGGCATAAAAAAATAGATAGGAGGTACGTCATGTTCGCGAGGATGAGTGATATCGACAGAATGTTCGACGCAATGGGATTACTCAGAGGCCGGTTTGACAATATCTTCAATGAGTTCGATAGAACAGTGAGATATGGGAACGACTGGTCAGTAGTGGGTAACTATCCCCGCACCAATCTGTGTGACAAGGGAAATTCTTTTGAACTGGTCGCTGAGGTACCCGGTATGTCGAGTGAGGATTTCGATGTCAAGATTCAGGGCAATTATCTTGAGATTTCTGGAAATAGGAAGGTTGATGCTCCCGATGGGTACAGAGCCCACCGCAATGAGAGAGGATCGGCATCCTTTACCCGCAGTCTTACCTTGCCTTCTGAAGTGGACTCCAGCAAGGTCTCGGCCACATTGAAGGATGGTCTGCTGGTAATGACCTTGCCGAAGTCAGAGGCTGCCAAACCTCGGCAGATTTCAATAAGCTGAATGAGACTGAAAAGTCCCTGAATTACATAACAAGATTGGAGGACGCTATGGATGGTAAAGATTTGACTCAAAAAGATCAAGCTTCTGTAGAGTCAACCAGGAACCTGCGTCAGGTGACTCCGCTGGTTGACATTTACGAAAATGACGACGAAATACTTTTGCATGCTGAAATGCCCGGCGTTAAGAAGGATGACATCATGGTGAACATCGATAACGGTAATTTGACTCTTTCAGGCGTGCGAACCCTCACCATGGAAGGAGCGGCCGAGTGGGAGGAGTTCGGTAACGTTGAATACCAGCGGGCTTTCTCCGTGCCGCAAACCATCGAGGTCAATAAGGTGAAGGCGGAGCTCAAGGATGGCATCCTGGCTCTGCACCTGCCAAAATCAGAAGCTGCCAAGCCCAGGCAGATAGAGATCAAGGCTGTATAGGCCTCTCACTCAAACGATCCGCCCTCTCAGTTTTGAGAGGGCGGTGACTTGTCCCACCGTTGTAATTGAAATTTGGTGATCAGAGATGAGTTGTTGCCTCCCTTCGATGCATAGAACTCAATAATACACAAATCCTGACCTTATCCAGCTAGGCTCGAACAGCAGGTTCCTGCACATCGGTTCCTGGTGGGGGAAAGCCGCCATCACATTTGTATAGCCGATTCCCCGCCTTGTCCTGTCAATCAGTCCTGTGATACGGCTGCATAATCGGCAGCTTCGCCAGACACCTGAGCCGTTTTCTGATTGGTAGAAAGGTGTTTCGCCGTCTTTATTCCCGCCTGGCTTCTCAGCCGGTTGGCAGAAATTTCAAGAGCCCGCTCATCGGCAGGCATACGGTCTTGTCACCCGGTCGAACGCAATTCCAGGCTTATTGATCGTGACTGTGCACCTTCGAAAGTCGCTGCAGCATCTGGGCAACGCCAACCCCAAGGGTGTAGAGACCCTCGATACCGAGATTGGCTTCGGCCGTATCATCGAAGAACAGTTTCAGAGATGATTCCATACCCTCCTCGGGCTGCCAGTAGCAGATCAGCATCGGGACCAGGGGCAGGGGGGATAGAATGACGGAGACATCGGATTGGAACCTCTCATCGACCATTCTGCCGCGAAACGCCTCGACGAGATCGGAAAATAGATCGGGATAGCTATCTGCGGTTGCTTTGAGCACGTGTTCACACTGCTGGCCAAAGAGACGGTACCAGTCTTTGCCGCTGGGCAGTTCCCGGAGCGGAACCCAGTTTGAACTCAGGGGCATCCCCTGCGAGTAGTTGAGATAATGCAGCACCGTGCCGAGTACCCAGCTGTTGACATGGATGTCGGTGGTGACGTGACAGTGGCGATCTATGGTGAACAGCTTGCCGAGGATGGGAAGGGTGATTTTTCCTGCGTGGTATTCAGCCTGTATGGTCCTGGCTCTTTCTTCGAAATCAAGGGTCAGGAGACCGGATTGCAGTTTCTCCATAACCGCCTTAAACTCTTCTTCTATCGGATTCGTCGCTCTTTTCGTCGCACCGTACTGCTGCAGTTTGTCCTCGGGAACATGGGGACAGGACGCGAGACCGGTTTTGCCGGTGAAGACGGCGCCGGCAAAAGCCAGACAGGTGCGCTCCCCGCATTCTTTGCAGTTGGTTTTGGGAAGGAATTGGAAAATTTCCATGGCGTTGCTGAATTCTGCCATCTGCGTACCTTGTTATCTTGTTTTTTAGCGTGCCCGTTCGAAGCGATTATTTATCTTCAGTATTCTGGATGAATGCCTGTTCGAGTTTTTTTAGCAGCCTCACGGTCTCTTTGGTTTCCTTATCGGAGAGTATGGCCATGAGTTCCGTGCTCGACTCATGGAATCGCTGCAAACATTTTCTCCACAGTTCTGCGCCCTGGGCGGTTTCGATGAGCAGGGTAGAGCGTCGGTCGTTGGGGGCAACGGATACGGAGATCAGCTTTTTATCCAATAGGGTTTTGACGATTTTAGAGATATTGGATTTTTCCGACAGCAGCCGTTCGCACAGCATTTTCTGAGAGACAGG
>CBFCWR010000048.1:0-12349 GCA_965601575.1 uncultured Desulfofustis sp.
CCCAGAACACCAGGGCCGGGGAATCCGCCCCCGAGTGTGGTGCGACACCCTGCTCGATGGAATCAAGCGTCTGAGAGCCGTCTGCGAAGCCGAATTTGAGCAGCTGGGTGTCGGTGTAGCCCATTTCGTCCATCCAGAGATAGCTGCCGGTACCGCCGCAGTCGCCCTTAAACGGGTCCACGACCTCTTTGCCTCGGCGCACCGAGATGTGCAGATGGGGGAACTGGGTCTTTCCCGATATGCCGATGGTGCCGAGCACGTCTCCCTGTCTGACCCGATCGCCTTTCTTTACCGCCACACTGCCCTTCATAAGATGGCAATACTGGGTTTGAAAACCATCTCCATGGACCAGCACCACCCCGTTTCCGCACTCCTTGCCCGAATGCTTCTCCAGATACGCTTCATAGGTGGTATCGGGTTTGCGATCCTCCATGTCATTGCGGGTTCCCCGCACCACTCCGTCGGCGGCGGCGAGTACCGCCACCCCGGCGTCCATGGCCCGCAAGTCCCTGATCCTGATGTCGGTGCCCTTGTGTCCGTCGTAGCTCAGGAAGCCGCATTGGTAGTCATGCCACCCCGAACCGGGATCGACATCGACATAGTTCTGAATGATGCAGTCCTGCCCAAGCGTACAGTCAACCGGGAAGGCCAACTTGAAATCGGCACTCTGCACCGCGAGCGGCAGCAGCAGAAGCGCAGGAAAGAGTAATCGTGCAGCCCTCATTTACGGTCAGCGCTTTCGATTCAGGTAGTCATCCCATTCAACGGGAAGCATGGTCTTCTTTTTGTTGTTGCAGTCCTTGCAGCACGGCACCAGATTGTCCTTGGTGCTCAGCCCCCCGCGGGAGAGTGGAACAAGATGGTCCATGGTAAGCTGGCGATGGGGCACCTGCGTACCACAATAGTAACAGGTACACGAAGCAGTTTTCTGCTGCCACCACCTGGTTTTTCGAAGCTCCCGGGCCTTGGCCCGCTCCCTCCTGATGGTCGCCTCGTCAACCCCGTCAAGCCAGAGATAATCGTCGCTCATCCCACCACCTCGCCCACCAGGAGCTTTCTGAGTTCTCCGACCAGATAGAGGGATCCGGCAACCACAATGAGATCCTCGATTCCGGCTCGTTTCTGGACCAGCTCGAGGGCTTCATTAACCGTCGAACAGATCTGCACCTCCAGGCCCTCATCGTGACGCAGCTGGCTTTTGAGATCGCCCGGCTCGGCGGCCCGCTCGCTGTCCGGTTTAGCGAGCAACAGCACATCCGCCGCCCGGCCGATATCGTTGAGCATGTCGCCATAGCTCTTGTCCGCCATGGAGGCCCAGATCACATAGAGGTGCCGGTAGCGGTAGCGCGCCAGCGAATTCAACAGACAGTCCACTCCGGCTTGGTTGTGAGCGCCATCGAGCAGATAGCGGAGCTCCGTTTCGACCAGTTCCATCCTGCCGGGCCAGTGGGATCCGGCCAGCGCCGTGTCAATGGTGGCCGGACCTATGGTGAAACCCGAAGACCTGAGCTGCACGGCAGCGGCGACGGCACAGCTGATGTTGTCCACCTGCCAGAGGTTGGGCTGCTCGGCATCCATCAGGTTGAGCACGACCTGATCGGCTGCCGAGCGCCAGAGCCAGGGGCCATCATCGTCCCGTGCCAGCCAGAAGTCCTTGTTCCTTTCCATGAGCGGTGCCTGACGTTGGCTGCAGGTTCTGGCGATTACGCTTTGGGCCTGGGGATCGTCGACCCCTGAGAGGACCGGTACATGGGGCTTGATGATGCCGCTCTTTTCGAACGCCACCTCTTCTATGGTAGTTCCCAGATACTGTTCGTGATCGAGGCTGATGGTGGTGATGATAGACAACAGCGGCACCACCACATTGGTGGCATCGAGCCTGCCCCCCATTCCGGTTTCCAGTATGACCAGGTCGCAGCCGTTTTCGGCGAACCAGAGAAAGGCCAGGGCCGTGGTGCATTCGAAATAGGTGATCTGACGACCGTCCAGGCTCCGGCGTATGGTCTCCATAAGGCGGCGAAAATCCGCTTCGCTGATGTAGTGCTCGTCAATTCTGAACCGCTCCCGTACCGAACTCAGGTGCGGTGAAGTGTAGAGTCCCGTCTTGTAGCCTGCGGTGGTCATGACGCTGCGCAGCATGGAACAGACCGAGCCTTTGCCGTTGGTGCCGGCCACGTGCACCGCCGGGCACTTTTGCTCGGGCGAACCGAGCGCGGCCAGGGTCGAGCGCACCGCCTCGAGCCCCAGTTTGATCTTGTGCATCTGCAGATCATCGAGGTATCTGCAGGCCTCTTCAAAGGTGGTAATCGGTGTGGTCAACGTCGGATTCCTGCGGAGGTTGAGCGCGTCGCCGGCCAATCAGCCATCGACGATGGTCAGTTTGGCATAATCGAGATGCAGCGTTTTCATGCCGTGGCGATCAAAGGCAACATCAAGCGAACGCGGCGGGTTCTTCTTCTGCACGGTGCCGGTGCCGAAAAACGGGTGGTTGACCCGACAGCCTTTGCTGAAATCGTCCAGCACTGCTTTCTTCTCTTTCTTCTTCAGCAGCGGCCGAGCCCGTCCCGAGGTGGCCTTGTAGGCGGTACCGTAAGCGGCGGCGGCATCACCGAGTGCGGGCCTTACCACTTCATAACCACCCGGTTCCAGCTCGGCAATAAAAGGTGACATGCCGACCCGCTTGAATCTCCGGTCGGGCGACATCAATTCCCGCGGGTAGGTCAAAAACAGGTGTTTTCTGGCCCTGGTGGCAGCCACGTAGAGCAGCCGCCTCTCCTCTTCCCACTGCTCACCGGGGAAAGCCGAGGAATGAGGAAACCTGCCATCGGCCAGACCGATCACGAAGACGGCATCCCACTCGAGTCCCTTGGCCGAATGAATGGTCGACAATACCAGGGTGTCGAGATCGTTGCCGTAGGCGTTCAGATCCGATTCGGGCGGGTCGAGGGTGGTATCGTCGATGAAGCTCTGCAGATCGTCATAGGACACTATGATGTTCTTGAGCTGGTCCAGATCTTTCTGGCGCTTCGGGTAGTCATCGGCGTAGAGCCGTTCGAAGACAGGCTGATACCATTTGAGGACGATCTCACAGAGCAGCCCGGGCCGTGGCTCAGCCTTTCTCAGGTCATGGAAAAGCCGGACCAGCTCGTCGAACCCCCTTTTCCATGTTTTACCTGCCGGATACGAGCTGAGCGCCACAAAGGGGTCACCCGCTGCTGATATGGCGGCGGTGATTTTCTGGGCGGTTCGCGGGCCCACCTTGTCGATGCTCAGCAATAACCGATTCCAGCTCAGGTTGTCGATCGGATTGACCAGCAGCCGCAGCACGGCCAGCACATCTTTCATATGGGCCGATTCAGTCAGCTTCAAGCCGCCGCGCTTCTCGAACTTGATGGAACGGCTGGTCAGTTCAAGTTCGAGTTTGAAACTGTGGAAGCCGGAACGGAAGAGCACGGCGATCTCGTTGAGATGCACCCCCTCCCCCCGCAATTCTTCGATCCTTTTGAGGACAAAATCGGCCTCGGCCCGCTCGTCGCGCCCACCGTAAAGCGCCGGCTTGAGATCCCCCGGAACTCTGGTGTAGAGCTTCTTGGTGTATTTCTCGGCAGCCTTGCTGATGATGTCATTGGTCAGGCTGAGAATGGGCTGGGTGGAACGGTAATTTTCTTCGAGCTTGATAATCCTGGTTCCCGGATAGGAATCAGGAAAGCGCATGATGTTGTAGAAATCGGCGCCGCGGAACGAATAAATCGACTGGGAATCATCGCCCACCACCATGACGTTGTCGTGCCGGTAGGCCGCCAGCCTGACTATCTCGGCCTGAATCAGGTTGGTGTCCTGATACTCGTCAACCATGATGTAGCGGTAGCGGTTCGATATTTCCTCACGGGCCTCGATAACCTCTACCATGAGCCGTTTCCAGTTCACCAGCAGGTCGTCGTAGTCCATCAGGCCATGGTCGATCTTGAAGCTGTGATAGTGCTTCTGGAGCAGCAGGATATCGTCGGTGAACTCGGCCAGATGATTGTATTCTTCAAAGATCAGATCTTCCAGGGGCCGCGCTTTGTTGACTGCCCCGCTGATCATGTTGATGACAGCCCGTTTCGAGGGAAACTGCTTTCTTTTCCCACCCAGATCCAGTGAGGATTTGAGCAGATTGATGATGCCCTCGGCATCGCCGCGGTCGATGATGGTAAACCCCGAGCCGAAGCCGAGGTGGCCGCCGTAGCGCCGCAGCAGCATGTTGGCGACGCTGTGGAAGGTACCGCCGGTTACCCGGCTGCAGCTGTCGCTGATAATCCTTCCGGCCCGCCAGAGCATTTCCTGGGCTGATTTGCGGGTGAACGTGAGCAGCAGAATCGATTCGGGGTCAATGTCCTGGTCGATCAGATGGGCTACCCGGTAAACCAGGGTTCTGGTCTTACCGCTGCCGGCCCCGGCAATCACCAGCACGGGGCCTTCCGTGGCAGTCACTGCCTCGTATTGCGCCTCGTTTAACTCGTCTCTATAGGTGGTCTGCGACATAGGTCGCCACTCTACCACAGCACCTGGTACCCTGCAACGATGGTTGACAAAGGCCGGCCCCAGCGATTATTATTCCTACAAATTTCCACCAACCTAATTAATCAATATAATTTCAGGATGTTATCAACAAATGACCATGGATCAATTCGCTTCGCTGTTCGGTACCGACACCTGCGCTGAACTGATGCCCGCCGATACGGCCAACCAGTTCTTCGAAGCCCTCTTTGGTGATGCCGAAGAAGGCTCCTACGACCTCGAACTGAAGTATCGCGGCAGCGATGAAGCGGCTCTGCATTTTGAAATTCTTCTGCATGAGCGTCCCGGGCACTGTCTGGCCTGCAACCTTACCTACGGACTTCCTGAAGTCTTTTCCCGTCATCCGGTGATCAACCTCAAGGGCATCGCCGAGAAAGTGAACGAGATTATCGGAGAGCGCGGGGAAACAGGAGACTGGAAGCTCGGCAGGACTGCACAGCAGAGTCAGTCGCTGCATACCATACCGCTGATGATTGAGCTCAAGTAGCGGCGGCGGGACGGTCCTTGTGATCGACCTCTTCGTTACGCGTGAAGTAGTATGCCGGGCACCTGGGGGGATAGAATTAAATTCTGTCCCGGGAAAAAATTCGTTTAGGGTGGAAAATCAATAACTACCGCCGGTCGCTGGACACCTTAGATCGTCCGTGGACTTTGGCGTGGTAGAGCAGGTCGTCGGTTCTGTCCAGCCAGTGGCGCAGGGTCTCATCCTGGTCAAGCTGAGTCAGTCCGATGGAGGCACCGAGCTTGACCCGTTCGTTGGCCCAGACCTCCAAGCCGTCGATCTTGCCCAGCAAGCGTTCGGCCAGGATCTGCGCCTGCTCCCTGCCGGTGTTGTCCAGCACCAGGAGAAACTCGTCTCCACCCATACGCACCAGAAGGTCGGTGGTACGAACTTCGGTCTTGAGGACCGCCGCCACTGATTTCAACACTTCGTCGCCCACCTGGTGGCCGAGGTTGTCGTTGATCTGTTTGAAATAATCGAGATCGAGCGACAACATGGTCAAGGGTGAACCGTAGCGTTTGTGAAAGTTCATCATCGAGGTGATCCGGTCTTTGAACACCCTCCGGTTCGAGAGCCCGGTCAGGGCATCGGTGGAGGCCTGTTCAAACAGCGTTTCGTACTCGATACCGCGCCGCATGCTTTCACCAAATACAGTGAGTGATTCGTTGATGATCTGCAGCTCGGCTGGTGAAGTGTCGCTCTCTTCTTTGAGAACCAGGAGTATGGAGGTATCATCGAGGGATTCGAAGATCCACTGGTAGCCGAGTTGCCCATCCTCGGCAACCACGTCCTCATCCTGGCCGGCACCGCCCTCTATCAGTTTCTCGGCAAAGCCAATGGCCCGGCGCCGATTCGGTCCATGGGCGGAGCAGAAAAGGACTTTCTTCCCGGTTCGACGGTTGTAGCAGCCGATGAGCTGGTGATCGATCAGCGGCATCAGCCAGACCGAAAACGCTTCTATCATATCTGAGATGCTCAGGGTACCGGCCAGTCGCCCATGCAACTTGTTTATCTGGTCAAGTCGCTGGGACTGCTGTTTAAGACGATCCAGTTCATAAAGGACCTGGCTCATCTTGTCAAAACCGCCATCGATACTGCCGGGCAATCCACGTTGACGCTCTTGTACAGGGTTCATGATGGTTCCTTTTCGGCCGGCACTACCCACCCCGGGTCGATTTTTTTTATGGATGTACTTTTCCATACCGGGAAGGACAGCAAGATACATGCCAGTAGCCTGCCACGCGCGTGCCAAGCCTTTGAAATAACCGTCAATTCTGTCTGATACAGATTTCAATACAACTACACTCTTCGCACCGTCATGGTGATTAAGGTTTTTTTTGACGGTAGTGGTCAGGATTTTGACAGCAGAAAATGGTTGTCAAAGCAACGCCATTCATGTCAACAAATTGCCTTTAACTTGTTTCCCCTGTACAAAGTTGTGGTTTGGATTACTTTGCAGGATAGGCCACCAGCGGTCTTGAGAAGAGAGTCGGATCGAGGATGACACATGGCGCACAGTACCATGAGCCCCCCCATGCACCTTGGCAGCTTACTGATTGTCGGATTCCCCGGCCCAGCCCTTGAGCGGGAAATGACAATCTGCCGAGATATAGTCGAATACGGTCTCGGCGGCGTTATCCTCTTCAACCGTTGTCTCTACGACGCCGATCAGGCAGCCAATATCGTCTCCCCCGACCAGCTCGCGAACCTCTGCGCTGACTTGCAGAGTCTGACTTCAGAGACGCTGCTTATCGGGGTTGACCAGGAAGGCGGCAAGGTTCGTCGGCTGCGGCCCGAGGCCGGCTTCAAAGATCTCTGTTCGGCACGTCAGATGGGTGCCGACACCGACAGTACCGAGCTGACCAGAGCGCAGGCCGAAGCCACCGCTGCCATGCTGGCCGCACTGGGTATCAACTGCAATTTTGCACCGGTGGTGGATCTCAACACCAACCCGTCCAACCCGGTAATAGGTACCCTGGAGCGCAGCTTCTCAGATGACCCAACCCTTGTTGCCCGCCATGGTGCTGCCTGGATCGAAGCTCATCGGGCCCACGGCGTATTAAGCTGCCTCAAACACTTTCCGGGCCACGGCAGCTCGGCTGCCGACTCCCATCTGGGCTTCGTCGACATAAGCGACAGCTGGGAGCCCCGGGAACTGGAACCCTACCGGATCCTGTTGCAGCAGGAAAAGGTCGATCTGGTGATGACCGGACATCTGTTCAACAGCCGCCTTGATGGTGACCACCCGGCCACCCTCTCGCCGCCGATTATTGACGGCCTGCTCCGCTCCGAACTCGGTTATGAGGGGGTGGTCGTCAGCGACGATATGCAGATGAAAGCGATCAGCGATCACTACGGATTCGAAGAGGCTGTATGCCGGTCGCTGGCCGCCGGAGTTGACATGTTGGTATTTGGGAACAATCTTGACTATGACCCGGATATCTGCTCCAGAGCGATCAACGCAATAAAGGACGGTCTCGCCAGAGGCGTGCTCAGCGAGGAGCGTCTGTCAGATTCGCTGGACAGAGTTAAAAAGTTGAAGGAGCGATTTTGCAACGACAATGACTGAGCAAACCACCCATAAGGTTTTCATCGGCTATTTCCTGTGGATTTTCGGATTCCTCGGCGCCCATCGTTTCTATTACGGCCGACAGATCAGCGGCACCATCTATCTGCTCACCCTGGGACTCTTTCTGATCGGCTGGATCGTCGACCTGTTTTTGATCCCTTCGATGAACCGCGATGCCGACTACCGCTTCATAGAAGGTCCGGTGGATTACAATATTGCCTGGCTTCTTCTGACCTTTCTGGGCATCTTCGGGATCCACCGAATGTACTACGGCCGCTGGGTGACCGGAATCATCTACCTTTTTACTCTCGGTCTTTTCGGGGTCGGAATTATCTACGATTTCTGGACCCTGAACAGCCAGATAAGCCTGATCAACCATGTGGCCAACAAATCGGGCGGCTGATCGCGGCTGCTTAACTACTCACCTGCTCCTTACCTGCACTATCCCAAAAAAAAAGACCATGAGCGAACATCAATTTATCGAGCAGAGAAAGCCCGATATCAGCTATCCCTGCGAGTGGGAATACAAGGTAATCGGCACCGACCAGCAGAAGCTCAAAGCGGTGATCCTGGCCGCCTGCGCGCCGGCGGTGCCGACTATTACTCTTTCCAACGTTTCGAAGAAGGGCACCTACTTCAGCCTTAATGCGGTTCTGCAGGTTGAAGACGAGGAGATGCGTGTGCGAATCTTCAATTATCTAAAAAACAGCCCGGACGTAAAAATAGTGATCTAAATGAGCGAACAGCCCACAAAAAACCAGTCGAAATTGATCGGTGCCCTGCGCGAAGGGGTGGCCCTCGTCGAGATGGTGTTCTTCAAGGAGGTCAAAGGACTTCTGGAAAAGAAATATCCGGACAAAGATCTCAGTTCCCACCTGATGCTCGCCGGGGCAATTACCAACGAACTGTTCGGCACCCCCAACCCTGAAGAGAAATTTGTCGCTTTCAGGCGTGAGAACCGGGAGGTGATCGAGGAGGAAATGGGCGGACTGGCAGAAAATTTGCCCCACCTGCGCAACGCACTCACTGATGCGCTCAGGGTACAGGCCTTGTGCGACAAACAGGAGGGGGTTGAAGACCCTGGCGTGCTGCAGGCGTCGGAAGCGCTGGGCATCCTGGTGAAAGATCGCAACCTGCCCCTGCCTTCGGCCTTCATGACTCTGGTGAGAGGATTGGGTGAGCAGTATCAGCTTGTGGTTGCACCGGTCCAGATCAGTCCCGAAGAAGACCAGAGCCTGCTGCATTGAGGGTTGCTTTATACCAGAAGGGGACAGCTGTTGTGCGGAGGACGCACAACTTAATTCTGGCTGGGGACATCCCCTTACCTTCTTAACTCCACCTCCACAACCCCGCGTACCGAATTGCAGAGATAAATGCGATCGGCCCTGATCAGATCGTCTTTGTAGAGCACCCTCTCCTCGATGGCAAACTCCCCCTCGGCATCCAGCAAACGTCTCCTCATGACACCGGGCAGCACCCCGCACTCGAGGGGCGGGGTAAAGAAACACCCATCCTCTTCGACGATGATGTTGGAAATGGCTCCTTCAGTCACTTCCCCCTTCTGATTACAGAAAATCAGGTCATGCAGCCCCTCGGAGCGGGCCTGGCGCCAGGCCGCGTCGTATAGTTCCCGGCGCGTGGTCTTGTGGAAAAGCCAGGGTGAAAAGCTGTCAGTCACCTGATCGGCCAGGTCTGCCACAGCCGGGGACTGATCAGTCAGTGTGCGGGCCTGGTGAAGAGAGAGCGCTCGGGGCCGTTCGCACTCCAGGGCTTCGATCGTGAGCTCGCCATCGTCCTCAACCAGGAGCCTGACCCTCATGCAGGCAGTGCCGGAGAATGAACGGCCATATTCATCAAGTTTCGTGCGCACCTTGTACAGATCACAGACGCGGCCAAGATACTCGGCAGATGCTGCCAGGCGCTCGAGGTGCTCATCGAGGTAGAGGTACCCTTCCCGAGGATCGAAAAGCAGTGTTTCGAGCAGCGCAAACGGCGGAGGAGGATTGGTCAGGAAGCGGGCTTTGAGCAGACACTCCCGCCACTCGTCAATGGGCGACGAATCGGAAACGATGCCGGAGCCGATACCCATTTCCCCCTTGCTCCCCTGTATCACCACGGTCCTGATGGGTACATTGAAGGCGGCCTCGCCGTCCGGACTGAAATAGCCGATCGCACCGGTGTAGACCCCCCTGGATTCGAGTTCCAGCTCGTCAATGATCTCCATCGTCCTGATTTTCGGGGCACCGGTGACCGACCCGCAGGGAAATATCGCCTCCAGGATGCGGACAGGCGGAATTCGATCGCTGCTGAAACGCGTGGCAACGATGGTAGAGGTCATCTGAAATACGGTTCGGTAACGCTCGACATCGAAAAGAGATTCCACCTCGACCCGCCCGCCGCCGGTATTGTCCACCAGGTGGGAAAGATCGTTGCGCAGCAAGTCGACGATCATCACGTTTTCGCTTCTATTCTTTATGTCTTTATTGAGGGTTCTGGCAATGATCTTGTCTTCGCCGTTGAACCGGCCCCGCTTCATGGTGCCCTTCATGGGGCGGGCGATGATTTTTCCTGAATCGAGACGAAAAAAGAGCTCCGGCGAAAAGGACAGAATGTGGCTGTCGCCGTGTTTCATGAAACATCCGTATGGAACCGGCTGGCTGCGCCGCAGATCTCGGTAAAACGAGGCGGCTGACCCGTCAAAATCGAAGTGGAGTTTGAAGGTATAATTCACCTGGTAGGTGTCGCCGGCAGCGATATATTCGAGTATGCGCTCGATTGCACTGCAGTATTGTTCTTCTTCTATGGTGGGACGCAAATTGGCGAGCCGGTAGGTGGCGTCGGCCCGACCGGAATCGGTCATGGAGGGGAAATCGTTTTCTCCGCTGCGATGATCAAAGTAGTTCGGCGCCCCATAGACACCGAGATCGGCCAGGGCCGTGGCGTCATTTTTAAGCCCGATGGCCAGTTCATCGTGCAGCAGTTCATAGCCGAGCCAGCCGGCAATATAGTAGCCCCGGTCCAGCCACTGTGCTGCCTGGTCGAGAAATGCAGCCCGATCTTCTCCCGCCTGCAGGCAAAGCCGTTCTACGGGTTCTAAGAACAGCAGCGAGCGGTTGTTTGCCCCGTCCACCATGGAGGTGTCGAGATAGACGAAATCCTGCTCATCGCCGAGTGCGGCGAATAACCCGGAGATCTCTTGATCATGAAGAGTACGCGGGGTCATCTGGCGGATCGACTCGGGTGTGATGTTATGGTCTGGTCGCTGTCATACATAACGGCACACTATAATAAACTGTGGCGGCCTACCCAAGATCTGATTGCACTTTTTCCTGCAAATCTCGCTGCGAAAGTCCGGTAATCAAAAGAAAAAGGGCCGCCGGAGCATGCTCCGCGGCCCTGAAATGTGAAACGCGTAGACGCAGTTACGAGCCGCTGCGCTCTTTTTTCATGTCCTCGTACTCCTGCACGGCGCTGGTTACCGCCTCGTCCTGACGCTGCTTGATCTCCTCGACCTTTTCCTTGATCTTTTCTTCCTTGATGCTCATCCCGGGTATCTGGGCTCCGAACAGGCTGTTGGCCAGATAGTCGAAGGAAAACATCATGAGTTCGACGTCGTCGTCCTTGATTTTCTCAATAATTTCCTCGTCGAGCTCGTAAGTCTTGAGGAATGAGCTTTCAAATATGAACCGCCGGAAATGATGCAGATCGGTGGAGGCCATGAAGAACATGCGTTTGGCCTGTTCGGAAAGATTGGCCTGGTGACCGAAGGACTTGCGGCGCATGATCAGGCGCAGCCATTTCTTGTTCATTTCATCGCGCACGTCAACGCCCTGATCGGCCCGCCACTCGCCCACGGTCCAGATCTTGTCCTCTTCGTGGCCCTTGCAGTGATCTTCCTTGACCAGGAAGAAAAACTTTTCCTCATCCGGATTAACTTCATTGCCATCGGCATCCTTACTGCCTCCTTCACGGAAGTCGGCCATGCCAACCGGATAGTAGCGACAGGCAGTGGGGCGGTCGGTGTAGACGGTACAGCCCTCGGGAGTGACGAAGGGGCATTTGTTGTCCTCTTCGCGCAGCTTGATCATCACACCCGGCATATCGGTCTTTTCCAGATAGGTTGGACTCGTGTAGGTGTGCAGAAATTCGTGGGGCTTGATTCCCAACCGGCGGGTCAGCATCAGGATGTCGTAAGGAGTGAGGACGATCTTGATGTTACCGCAGCAGGCGGTAAAACATCTGACCCCTGGATGACAGCGAAATTTCAGCTGACTGTCCATGGTCAGCTTCAAAGGCTCAATGTTGGAAGGATTGGTGCTCTTGCCGAAAAGGGCTTTTTCTTTTGGGTTCAATTCCGTTTGACTCATCGTTGCTACCTATAAAAAATTTATAACAGCCACCTTGTGGTGGTAAAATTGTGCTTTTCCGAACTGGGAATAGTAAACGGTTGCGCTCTCAGTGTCAAACGACAAATAGAACAGCCAGCGGATACCATCAGCAACGCCTGGGAAAGCCCAAGAAAACAATGCCTCGCGCGACTTGACCGAAGCTCTTCACAGGTCGCTTCGATTACCCGGTCACCTGAACCAGTGTCGCTTCCTGATCTTTCCGGAAAAAATAAGCTGTGAAATAACAGTCAGATATCAAATAAGTGATAAATATTGTTCGGTTATTGTTGCAGTTTTATGCAAATGATCGTATAAGTTTCTCTCCAATGA
>CBFCWR010000049.1:0-12308 GCA_965601575.1 uncultured Desulfofustis sp.
GCCCGATACCATTGCCATGGTATCTGCCAAGATTGCTGATCTGGTAGATATGGGTGACCGTGGTGAGATCGCGGTCGGGAAGCGGGCTGATCTCGTGCGGGTTTCCATCAGCGACAACGTTCCTGTGGTCAAACAGGTGTACCGAAGCGGGGTTCGTATCGTATGAAGGAAAAAATAACAATAGGCTCGCTTGAACTCAGCCGGGCACTTGCTCTGACGTCCGATGCGGCGATCCGACGCATGCTTGAGCGTATCTCTGCGCTGAACTTTCAAATCCTGAAAGAGCCTGAAACCGGTCTGGTCATGCAGACGGTCAGTGACTGCTTCAACACCGATTTTCACCTCGGAGAAATCCTCGTCACCGTCGCCGAAGTTATGCTCGAGGACAGGCGCGGCTGGGGGATGGTAATGGGGGATAACGGCGACCGCGCCACTTTGGCGGCCTGCCTCGACGTAATCCTGAGCAGCGACGACATTGCCATGAGAGGGGAAGTCGAGCTTGAGCTGAGTGAGTGGCTGGAGCAGGCCGCCGAAGTTGCTGATCAAGAAGCACGTCTCTATGGCATCACCCGGGTCAATTTCGAATCCATGGCCGAGGAGTAACATGGAAGAACACCTGATAACCCAAGCCATCTACCGTGATCTGCTGGCGGTGATGAGCCGGCCCGGAACGGTAAGAAAATTGACCGGAGATATTTCTGAGATCAGTCCACACGGATTGGTGGCCGTTGCCGCCACCCTGCTGGACCAGGAAGTAGGCTTTGCGGTGCTCGATGACGATGATTTGAGCGCGGCCCTCAGGCAAAAAACGGATGCCAGAACGGTGGCGGTGCCGGAAGCCGACTTTGTCTTCGTGGTCGGTGGCCGCAGCGGAGGACTGATCGCCGATGCCCAGCGCGGGACGCATATGTATCCGGATTCGGGCGCAACGGTTCTCTACCAGGTGGAGTATCTCGCTGAGCAGAGTTCCGAATCAACCGTGGATCTGACTGGACCGGGTATTGCTGATGTCAATAGTCCTCTGATACGAGGGCTCGATGTCGACGAGTTAGAGCTGCTCGGAACGATCAATCAGGATTATCCCCTGGGGATCGATATCATTCTTGTGGATCGAGACAACAGGGTCATGGCGCTCCCCCGCTCAACCCAAGTAACGATAACCCATCAATAGGTAACTCCTATGGCATACGTGGCGGTGAAAGGAGGTCGGGAAGCGATTGATAATGCGTGCCGGCTCAGCGAATATCAGCGGCTCCGGGGGGATTCGGATATCATCAGTGCGGCTCAGATTCGCGACCAGCTGGGCTTTCTCGTCGATCGGATAATGGGAGAAGGATCACTTTATGCACCGGAACTCGCCGCACTGGCGATCAAGCAGGCCAAGGGAGACACCTTCGAGTCGGCTTTTATACTAAGAGCGTTTCGCACGACCCAGCCCAGGCTTGGTTACAGTGTCAGCAACGACACCAGCAGGATGAGGGTGGTTCGGCGGATATCATCCGCGTTCAAAGATATTCCCGGCGGCCAGATTCTCGGTTCCACCGATGACTACAGCCTTCGGCTGGTAAATTTTGATCTGGTCGAAGACCGGCCTGTAAATCATCAAAAGGTGGTCTCGGAACTGCTTGCAGAGGCCCAAATTGGTGCCCCGCTGCCCGAGACCTTTCCCAAGCTGGTGGGACTGCTGCGCCAGGAAGGCTTACTCGAGGAGGGCGATCGCAGCGAGAAGACCATCGCAGATATCACCCGGCATTCACTAAAAATTCCAGCCTCCCGATCGGCCGCGCTACAGACCCTTACCCGGGGGGAGAGCGGCGGGTTACTCTGCCTGGCCTATTCCAACATGCGCGGCTATGGCTCGGTGCATCCCACCATAGGCGAACTCCGGGTTGGCTATGTGCCGGTGGAGGTACCACATCCCCATACCTGCTCATCATATTGCATTGGCGAGGTACTGGTCACCGAAGCGGAGATCATATCGAAAAGCTACAGCGACGGCGACAGCCCGAAAATGACGCTGGGGTATGGTTTGTGCTACGGACACAACGAAACTAAAGCGATTTCGATGGGGGTGCTGGATCGGGCAATTCAGAGTGATAATCCTCAGAGTCCATCGGAGGATGAAGAGTACGTCCTGACTCATGTGGACGGCATCGAGTCAATGGGTTTCTGCAATCATTTCAAGCTTCCCCACTATGTGACCTTTCAGTCGGATCTGGACAGGCTGCGCAAGACCCTGCAGGAGAAAGGTGATGACTAGGGAATACGCTGCTCTTTCAAAACGCAGCCTTAAACAGTGGCTGGCTGAAACTTCACCAACCGAGCAGATCTCTTCGGGGCACCGGTTCGGATTTCTTGACGAGGCGACCAAGATGGAAATTCGCCGCAAATCCCTGAAGGCGGTGGCAATCCCAGGTTACCAGGTGCCGTTCGGTTCCCGGGAGCTCCCCATCGCCCGGGGCTGGGGGACCGGCGGAATTCAACTGACTCTGGCGCTTATCGGTCCCGAGGACATCATCAAGGTAATAGACCAGGGCTGTGATGAATCGGTGAATGCGGTCAATATCAAGAAATTCATCCAGCAGGTCTGCCGGGTGGAAGTAACCGACTCGACTTCAGAAGCAACCTTGATTCAAACCAGGCACCGAATACCTGAAGAACCCATGGGGGCCGAGCAAATCCTCATCCTTCAGGTACCGATTCCCGAGCCACTGCGCGATGTGGAACCATCCGAGAACGAGACCAGGCGGATGCATGGTGAGGCGGATTACAGCTCAATCTGGCTCAGATTGTACGAAGACATTGTGGCTTACAACGAGATCACCATCGGGGCACGCTACCCAGTGCTTGTGAATCGCCGCCATATCATGGATCCGAGCCCTATCCCGCGATGGGATATACCTCGGCTCCACCTGGCCGATACCCTCTACCTGTTCGGGGCTGGTCGGGAGAAAAGGATCTATGCCATTCCGCCGTTTACCACGGTGCTCCCACTTGAATTCGACGACTACCGATTCCGGGTGGAGCATTTTGAGGCGAGATGCATGAGGTGCGGCGCCGCCGATACCTATCTTGATGAAATAGTAGAGGGGGCGACAGGAGAACGGACTTTTACCTGCTCCGACACCTCCTACTGCCAATCCCGCAAGGAACTGAACTGAGAAGGATTGCCAACGTGATTGATCCCGTCCTGACCATTACCGATCTGGGTAAGTATTATGGAACGAGATGTCCCGATTGTGTGACTCAGACAGGTCCCGAAGCCGGGACCAACATCTGTTCACAGTGCGGGACAGTGATTGCCTGCCACGGGGTCAGTTTCAGTCTGCAGAAAGGCGAAGTACTCGGTATCGTCGGTGAATCCGGCAGCGGTAAGTCGACAGTGATAAAAGCCATTCATTTCGATATCGAGCCGTCCATGGGAGAAATGCATCTGAGCCTGGATATCGATCACAGCCGACGGGACAATGGCCTGCTCGCCATTGTAAATGGCAGACGCGGATTTCCGAAACTCGATGGAATCACCAATATATTTTCCCTAAACTCGTTCGCCAAGCGCCAATTGCGCAATGTCTGTATGGGGATCGTCTACCAGAATCCAATCCTGGGACTGCGCATGGATTTCAGCTCCAGCGGCAACGTGGCGGAAAGATTGTTGATGGACGGCTGGGACAATGTTGGCGAGATGCGGCACAGGATCCGCTCGCTGTTCGAGAGAACAGAGGTGGAGACCAGAAGAATGGATGAGCCGCCATCTTCATTTTCAGGGGGAATGCAACAGCGGGTTCAGATCGCCCGCGCGCTGTCCACCGAACCTTCACTCCTGTTGCTGGATGAGGTGACCACGGGACTCGATGTCTCGGTTCAAGCCAGAGTGCTCGACCTGTTGAGAAGTCTCACCCGGGAGCTCAACCTTGCAACCATCGTGGTCTCCCATGACCTCGGTGTGATCAATCTGCTTACCTCGAGAACCCTGGTCATGAAGAGCGGCAGGATTGTCGAATCCGGACTCACCAACCAGGTGCTTGAAGATCCACAACACCCCTACACTCAACTGCTTGTGAGTTCGGCATTATGAATCAGATACTCAGCGTCGAACAGCTCACCAAAACTTTTACGATGCACACGCTGCACAGCCGTATCATCAAGGGGTGCACGAATGTGTCATTCAGTCTCGATCAGGGAGAAGTTCTCGGCCTTTCTGGACCAAGCGGTACCGGTAAAAGCTCTGTATTAAAGTGTATCTATCGGGCCTATTTGCCAACTTCCGGAGCTTTGCAGTACGAATCTGAAAGGGTGGGCAGGGTCGATCTGGCTCAACTGGATGAGCATCGGATAATCGTTTTGAGGCAATTTGAAATCGGTTACGTCACCCAATTTCTCAATGTCATTCCCCGGGTGTCGGCAGTGGATACGGTCGCTGAACCATTGCTGCAGAACGGTGTACCACTAGAGGAGGCACGACACAGGGCTTCCGAATTGCTAGAGAGACTTTATATCCCTGCCAATCTCTTCGATGCCTGTCCGGTAACGTTCAGCGGAGGCGAACAGCAGAGAGTGAACTTTGCCGCTGGAGTCATCAGTTCACCAAGGATGCTGCTTCTGGACGAGCCGACCGCTTCCCTGGATGTCAAAACGAGACAGGCGGTCATCGACATACTCAACGAACTCAAGGGGCGGGGCACAACGATGATCGCCATCTTTCATGATCAGGAAATCATGAGCGCCGTAGCTGACAATCTTTATTTGATGGATGGTGTAATACACCCGGAGCAGGAAGCTGTTTAAACAGAGAAAACTGTGCCTGGAGAGAAGTTGATGGAGATTTCTTTAACCCTTGAATATACAGAATCGGGTAGTTTAACTGATCGTCTTACGGCCATTGCCCAGGCAGGAATACCAGCGGTAAACATCGGTACTTCACAGATCAGGAATTTGCTAAGGTCTGAGACGTGGGACACCCGATTGCTGGGCGAGAAGATAAACGTGCGGGGCCTGGCGGTCGACTGGGTGCACGCACCATTTCGAATCCCTGTCATTTATGACGCCAGCAGTGAGATGTACCATCTCTCCATGGGAGCCATGAAGTGCGTTCTTGATATCGCGGCGGAACTGGGTGGGGACACGGTGATCGTCCATGCCATGAACCAGGACTTTCCCGAGGATATCGCCACCACGCCTTACCTGGAACAACTCATAGAAGCTTATACTGTGCTGGTTTCCTACGCCCGTGAACGCGGGGTGAAGGTGGCGGTTGAAAACATCGATGAACCATACTCTTTTCCGATTCTGCAGACCCTTTTTGATCAAGTGGATGGGCTGACTTTTTGTTTTGATACGGGGCATGCCCAGAAATACAAGGTCTGGGATCAATACATCCCCCGCTATATCGGCAAGATCTCTGCACTGCATATTCACGACAATCACGGCGAAATCGATGAACACCTGATACCGGGTGACGGCATCATCGATTTCGGCGACTTGTGTTCCCGGCTCGATATGGCCGGGTATAACGGTTATCTTGGGGTGGAGTGCGTCCAGCGGGTAAGTGATTACCCCGGCACTTGCGAGAGTCTGCCACCGCTAATCAAACAGCGAATGGCTGATATCCTCGCATACGTTGGCGCCTCCGCTGCCTAGAGCGGTTCACAAGCGGCGCTTCCGCCGGGCTATGGCCGAGGATCGTATTTGCGTACGAAGGACTCAGCTTCCATTTGCCTGAAATCTCCCAGCCGCTCCTTCAATAGCTGGTGATCCCAGTTCCACCAGCTGATGCGCGTGAGCGACTCGGCCACCCAGGCGGGAAATCGCGGCCGAATAGTAGTGGCCGGAACGCCGGCCACTATTGTGAAGGGTGCCACTTCCTTGGTAACCACCGCGCCTGCGCCAACCACCGCCCCATCCCCAACGACGACACCGGGCAGCAATACGGCACCATGCCCAATCCAGACATCGTTGCCAAGGGTGACGGGACTCTTCCGGCGCCACTCGAAGAAGCTGGTGTCATCTTCGCCGAGATCGAACAAATTGCTGCGATAGGTGAAATGATGCAGCGCCGCCCGCTGCAGGGGATGATTGCCGGGATTCAGCCGGCAATGGGAGGCCAGGGAGCAGAATTTGCCGATTGTCGTATAA
This sequence comes from uncultured Desulfofustis sp., assembly GCA_965601575.1. Lineage (GTDB taxonomy): Bacteria > Desulfobacterota > Desulfobulbia > Desulfobulbales > Desulfocapsaceae > JABDQA01. The sequence continues at coordinate 6,136 of CBFCWR010000049.1, forward strand.
ATGAGGTCGCAGTCATTCATCACGTAGGAATAATCTCCCAGAACCGTTTCGATGATCGAGCTTCGGGCAGCGACTTCTGTCCATTTCCCCAGTTCACTCTGCTCGATGTAAGCGGTGGGATGGATATAAGGCGTTTCCGACAGTTTTTGAGATGTTGTTGGATCCTGCATGAGTCAGCCAATCTCTGATTAGAGTATTTGATTGTGATGTCAGAGTCTTGCATCAGGTACTCTGGATTACAGATATCTGATAATTCAATTCAATTAATGGGAATTCTCTTAGATGATTTTTTCGTGCTGCAGATCGAGATAAAGACTACCGACTCTCTCTTGAACAGATTTTATCCCGGTAAACACTACCCCACAGTGATTGAGGTAGCATGTGCCAGGGTTGTTCAACTCCAGTGGTTTGCCCCGGATATCAGTGGCGTAGGCCCCTATCTCATTGTAGATGCAGGCTGTCGCCGCGAAGTCCCAGATGCACCCTCCGCCCGCTTTTTTCTGGGGAAACTTGAAGTATAATGCTGGATTGTCTTCCAGTACTTTGCAGCCATTCATCACCGAACCGCCATATTCATAGGCATGAAAACCTGCAAAGCCCAGATGCTCGGCAATATCCTCGAGCGCAATGACAATATCGTTGTAGTTCTTCTGCTTGCCGAAGCTTCGGTCATGGACGAGATACAACGGTGCGTCTGGGGCAAGGGGCTGCAGATCGAACGGGCTGCGATTCCGGTAGGCGCCCATTCCTTTGATGGCATGGTAAATGGTTTTGTCCACCGGATCGAAAACAACCCCAATATGAGGATCTCCCTGCCGGTCAAGAAGGGCGATGGCCACCGAATAACCGCCTTTACCCTCGGTGAAGCGCAGGGTGCCGTCCAGCGGATCGATTGACCAGAAATAGTCCTTTTGGAAGCGGCTGCTGTCATCATCGCGTTCCTCGGACAGAAGTCCAAGATCGTAGTATTGGAGGGTGGGCAGGAGATATTCTAGAATTATTTCCTGGGACTTGAAATCAACTTCGGTAACGACCTGAGAGGCCAAGGTATCACCGATCTGGTGGTGTCGGCCAGATGCATTATGCTTTTTGTTGATGATATCCAGCTGCTCGTTTTTATAAGAAGAGATCAACTCGCCGGCAGCGATCGCTCCATCGATGGCCACATCTGCAAGTGTGGCAAGGTCCTGACGGCTAAGCTTCATAGGGTAGCTCTCCGGTATCGCTGGTGAATCATTCAACTCCGTGGAACAGTTGCGCACTATGAACAAAATTCCTGTCTATCAACCCTGGATGTCTTTACCCTGGATCAGTCGCCTGCGCAGCATTGATGAAATCTTGTCCATGGCGATGACCAGAAGCAGAGTCAATATAATCAGGTACAAGGTGTTTTCCCAGTCCCGGGAGGTCCTGATGGTCTCCACCAGCATCAACCCGATACCGCCGGCTCCTAGTGCACCGATCACGGTTGCTGACCGAATATTGGACTCCAGGTAATACAGTCCCTGGGAAATGAATATGGGCAATATCTGTGGGATAACCCCGAAGCGGTAGGTCTGGATCTTGGAAGCACCGGTCGATTTGACCCCGTCCACCTGCTTTTCATCTATATTTTCAAGCGCTTCGGAGAACAATTTGCCAAGCTCTCCGGTATCGGTAAAGGCGATGGCCAGTGTTCCGGTCAGCGGTCCAAGCCCGAATGCACGAATGAAGATAAGGGACCAGACAAGCATATCGATGCCGCGAAGCAGGTCGAACAGCCGGCGCACAGAGAAGCGCAGTATTCTTGAAGGGGAGAAGTTCTTGGCCGCCAGGAATGCGAGAGGCAAGGCGACAAATGCCGCACTGACCGTACCCAGCACAGCCATGAGCAAGGTTTCGAGCAGGGCGGTGAAGACGTTCCCGTGCTGCCAGTCCGGGTTGGTCCAGAAGGTGTCGAAGACCAGTTGCCAGTTCGACATGGCTGGATCCACACGTTCATCACTCATGATCAGGGAGACTATCTGGCCGAAGCTGTAGGTGGAGAGTACCGAGTTGAACGGAAAGAAAAAGTTTTCCCAACCGCCAAAATAGCGATGGATCTCGATCTTGGCGCGCGACATCTGTACCCTTTTCCTGAGATCCGGGCGGGCGTCAAATTTAGCATCGGTGGCACGCAACCAGTCGGGTGCTGATTTGCCATCCGGCAGTGTGGTCCTGATCTTGTTGTCAACGATGGCTACCTGGATGGTACCATAGCCTGGAACGATGAATTCAAGTGCTTGGTCAAATACCTTCACGCTGTATCCGTCGCCCAGCGCCACCAAGGTTCCCTGCTCACCAATTTCAACCCAGTCAGGAGGTGTTTCGTAGGTAGCGGTGCGCTCGCCCTCAATGGCCACCTCCAATTCACTGGTCCGCATCGACTTGGTGACGTGTACTTTGTGGGCCACGGCATCGTTGGCCAGCAGTGCGGCTCGCTCAGGTTTGGCGCTCTGGATCAGGCCGGTCACGTCAAAGGCGAACCAGGTGTAAGTGAGGTAGACAAGCAGAAGAGCCATGACCGCAAAAGACATCATGGCACGCTTGCGGATCCTGGTGATAACTTCACCGTAGCCGGGCATGGCGGCCGAAGGTCTTGCGGCGGCAGTGTTCACGCGTCTGCTCCTTCTTCCGCGGTGATGAGTTTGGTCCGGAAATGTGACGAGGTCTGATCGATGACAAAAATGGTGATGATCAGCAATAGAAACAGCGCTGCGGTTTCATCTCCCGCACCCTGCCCCCATCCGATGGTGCGTCGAAGCTCCGCACCAATGCCGCCGGCACCGACAAAACCGAGAATAGCCGAAGCGCGAACGTTTATTTCAAACCTCAGCATGAAATAGCTGAGGTAGTTGGGCAATACTTGAGGAATAACGCCAAATTTCATTCTCTGGAACCAATTGGCACCGCAGGACTGGAGACCTTCGATTGCATTGAGGTCGATATTTTCATTGACTTCGGAGAATTGTTTGCCGAGTGCACCGGCAGTATGGAAAGCGACGGCGATCATGGCCGGGACCGGACTGGTGCCGAGCACGAAAATAAGGAACAGGGCGAGAATCAGTTCCGGAAAGGCGCGCATGATATCCATCATGCGTCGTGAAAGCGGAACCAGAGGTGGCCAGACACTGAGATTGCTGGCCCCAAGAAAGGCGAAGATCATTGCCAGCAATCCACCCAGCAGGGTGGCTACGGCAGCAATATTCAATGTTTCGATCAAGGCCGGCAGGAATTTGTAGAGCAGCATCGGAAATTCGCTCCCCGACTGCCACGCTTCGATGACGATCTCGCTGGGATACTCGAAAAATTTGGCCAGCCCCTCACGAAAATGGCCGGAATTCATGGCGTTGGCCTGCCTGAATCCGGCTACCAGCATAGCCCCGCTGAAAATGACGATTACCGCGGTGTAGAGCCGGCGGCGTTTCTCAGATTCGATGGTTTGCTGCAGCAGGACGTTTTGCATCAGTCGATAGTGGTAAAGGACAAAAAAATGGGCCGTGCCCGGGCACGGCCCTTAACATCGCAGAGTACTTAGGACTTGTTCTTACGTTTTCGCGCCTCGACGATCACTTCGTAATCGGCGTGGGAGATAGGGGCAATTGCCTTGATCTTGCCCGCCATGAAACCGTACGCACATTCGGGATCGGTCGAGGGCAGTGCCGCCATCATACCGGTCATCTTCAGCATGACGTCGGCCGGCAATTCTTTGCGGAGCACGATCGGTCCTTCGGGTATAATTTTGGAACGCCAGATTTCCTTCAGCTGTGTCATGTCGACCAGACCGGCGTCTACCGCTTTCCTGAAGGCACCGCTGTTAAAGCCGTCTTCCCAGTCGCCCAAACCATCGGCCCAGCTCACCCCGGCGTCGATGTCACCGTTGGAGACAGCGACTATGGTCTGCTCATGGCCACCGGTGAAAATAACGTCTTTGAAATACTTTCCGGGTTCCATCTCATAGCCTGAAGCCGGGATTTCAATGGAGGGAATCAGGTAACCGGAGGTTGAGTTCGGATCGCCGAACCCGAAGACTTTTGCTTTCATGTCATTGAGGTTGTTGATGCCGGTATCTTTTCTGGTAAAGCCGATGGAATAGTAGCCAAACGAACCATCTTCGTTGATTTTGGTCAGTACTGGTACGACTGCATCGGGGTTGGTCAGGTAGACCTTAGCGTATCCTGAGGCACCCAGCCAGGCCATATCAAGATTCCCGCCAAGCAGGCCTTCGATAACGCCATTATAATCGGCCGGGGCAAAAAGCTTGGTTTTGACGCCGAGAAGCTCTTCAGTCTTTTCCCGCAAACACTCGTTGCTGCGTAAACGGTCGGAGGCGTTCTCGCCGCCGAGAATTCCAATCCGGAACTCGGTGATTGAGTCGGCGGCAAAGCTGTTGCCGACACAAAGCGCCCCTGCGAGGGCGAAGGTCACAATTGATTTCAGTTTCATCGCATTTTTCTCCTATGGTGGTGTTAAATGTTTAGTCTGATCGATCTCGATCAGGCTGCAGCAAAACCATAATTGTCTGTTATTTCAGGCTCTCTGAAAGGAACAGAATCGAGGCTTGTGGAGGTCATGGATTCGTCGATTTCATGATCTGCACCATAAATATCGCGCACTGCCACTGCATTGAGTTCGGAGGGGGGACCGTCAAAAACCAGTTTACCCTGGCGCATTCCGACCACGCGATCACAATAGCTTCGCGCCGTGTCAAGGGTATGCAGATTGCAAATTACCGGGAGACCGTCACGTTCGTTTATTTCCCGCAGTGATTGCATGACCACCTGGGCACTTAAGGGATCGAGGGAGGCAATGGGCTCATCGGCCAGGATCATCTTGGGTCCTTGGGTCAAGGCCCTGGCGATGGCGACACGCTGCTGCTGTCCGCCCGAAAGGTTGTCTGCCCTTTTCAGGGCCTGCTCTGCTATGCCGAGTCGCTCAAGCGCGGTGAAGGCACGCTCTATCTCATCCTTGCCGAAGATATTGAAAATCGATTTGAAAGTTGCGTGACGATTGAGACGCCCCAGCATGACGTTGGTGACCACATCGAGGCGCGGCACCAGGTTGAACTGCTGAAAGATCATGGCGCAGTCGCGCTGCCAGGCGCGTTTGTCAGCTCCTTCCAGATCGAGGATATTGTGACCGTCTACCATGACCGTACCGCTGGTGGCCGGGGTGAGCCGGTTGATCATTCTGAGAAAGGTTGATTTTCCTGCGCCGGATGGGCCTATGATGCCGATCATCTGAGGATTTGAAGCATCGAGATCGACCTTATCCACCGCAGTAATTTTGCCAAACTTCTTGGTCAGTTGTTCAATACGCATTGGCGCTACCTCTGTTGCTTTGCAGGGTGTTTATTCAGTGCTTATGTAGATGCCTCTTTGTGTAAATTTAGACACCCAAGATTCGTCTCCATGCATCGGCAGCCAGGTGGGCCGAATACCCCTTGATTCGTAAATATCTGCAGCTTGATCAAGGCCGGTTGATGGCATGTATAACTCGTGATTTCATTAAGTTGTGAAGATAGCAAAGAACGTACAGCGGGTTTGTTTCTGTCCCGTTAATTTTAGATTAGAAACGAGTTCTTTTTGGACTTCAAAGGGCTTCACGCATTTAGTATTTTGGGCCACGCAGATCACATTTTTTTGGTTTTGAACTTGACATTTGAAACCTATACAACCCAAAAACTAGTACTTTAGTTATGTTTGGGAGATGATAGGAAAATGATATCCAAAAGGGAGGCGGCAAAAGGATACGCGGCAGTTGGGTCGGAACCTCGGCTTGATGTTCTTTTGTTGCTCATAAAGGCTGGTGAAGAGGGGTTAACCATCATGAAATTGGCAATCATCTGGGTTTTGCCGCCTCGACTCTTGCCCTCCACCTGAGATTTCTAGTGGAAGCGAAGATGGTCCCACAGGAAAAGCAGGGCCGTGAGGTGCGAAACACCGCAAATTCCATTATGTGCCCGCCGATTTAGTCGGTTCACTCGTTGGGGGTGATGGTGTACTTCCGATAATAACGGGTGCGCTGGCTGGGGTACCTGCCTACCTCAATTCCTGCGATAACAGCAATATATGGACTAGTTAGAAAAAGGGGTTTTGCGGTTTATGTAGTGCTTGGATTTACTGGGGCTGTGTTGTCTGGAGTTGTCTATAATT
>CBFCWR010000050.1:0-12292 GCA_965601575.1 uncultured Desulfofustis sp.
CATCTTCGATAACTCCAGTTCGGAAAAAAGGCAGCGCGGTGTGTTTCTCGAGGCAGTCACCGATAATGGCCATCATCAACTCGGGGGTGATATAAAACATTCGATAAGACCATCCCTCTTCATTCAACCCATGACCGTCATGACACTCACCCGGACAAACCAGGTTGATCATCCCCGGAGGAGCATAATGGTCAACCCCGAGATACCTGAAACAGAGTGTTCCCCGGGCCACTATGCCGAACCCGTAGCCGTCGTGACTGTGACGTCGGAAGGTCTGGTTCCGATAGCTGGCCCGCATGAGTTTCATGCCTTCCACTTCACAATTGTCGAGAATGGTCACCTTCTCCTGCCGATCTTTGTTCATCTGGCGCCATCCTGCTTCTTTTTACCGGTTGCGGCCTGAATGAGAAGACCCGCAACGATAAATATCAGACCAACCACCGAGGAAACCATAATTTTTTCACCAACGATAAAATGAATCAACACCAGCGAAAGAAATGGAGAAATGAATATGAGGTTGGCGATTTTTGCGGTGGATTCAGTTAATTTCATGGCCATCAACCAGGAAATGAAGGCGATTCCCATCTCGAATGTACCCACATAAGCCGCCCCGAGCAGACCGGTCCACGCCACCTTGCGGAAACCTTCGGTTACCAGGAGATAGAGCCCAATTAAAGGCAGCGAGCAGAGAAAGTTCAGGAACAGCCCCAGAACGGGGTCACGCTGATCCTTGGTGTTGGCAATCCAATAGAGTGCCCAGATCACCGTGGAGCCCAGGGCCAGGGCAACACCAAGAGGATTCTCAAATTTCAGGGAGAACACGTCACCCCGAGTGGATATCACCCATACCCCTATATAACTGACCAGCACGGCGGCTATCTCCAGGATTTTCAGCCTGTGTCCCAACAGAGGAACGGAGAGCAGCGAGAGGGTTATAGCCCAGGTATAATTTAGTGGCTGAGCCTGTTGCGCGGGCAATAGATCATACGCTTTGAGAAGTATGAGATAATAGAGAAACGGAGAGAGAAACCCGAACAGCAAGGAAGTTTTCCACACCTTCTGATTAGTTGTGCTCAGCAGCGCCAGTTTGTTCTGCAGAGCAAGAGCTCCGAAGAGCACGCAGCAAGAAAAGCACGTCGCATAAAAGAGCAGTTCGACCGGGGTCAGGTAACGCAGACTGATTTTGAACGCGGAGGCAACGGTGGACCAGAGAAGGACAGAGATAAGAGCAAATATGTAGGCCTTGGCCTGATTGGTCATGGCAACCACAGTCCCATCTTCAATCTCAGAATCAGCACCTACTACACCCCCAGATAGCGGGATTTTATCTCCGCATCATTCTTCAGGGCAGAAGTGGTGCCAGTCCAGACTATTCTGCCTTTTTCCATGATATAGTGATTATCGGCGATGGTGAAGAGTGATTCCAGATGTTTGTCTATCACCAGAATCGCCAAACCTTTTTCTTTCAAGATGGAGAGTCCCCGCCATATTTCCTCTCTGATCAGCGGAGCAAGTCCTTCAGTTGCCTCGTCGAGAATAAGCAGGGCAGGATTTATCATCAAAGCCCTCCCCACCGCCAGCATTTGCTGCTCTCCTCCAGAAAGCTGGTTGCCGAAATGACTGAGCCTGTCTTTAAGACGCGGAAAGATCACCAAAATATCGTCCAGGCAATAGGGATCAGGATGGTTGCGGTGATTGGCGGCGGTGGCGATAATATTTTCTTTTACCGTAAGATTGGGAAAAATCTGTCTTCCTTCTGGAACAAGTCCTATGCCGGCCCGGGCAATTTCATAGCTAGGCTTCATGCTCACCATCCTGCCGTCAAATTCGACACTTCCCCCACGGGTGTCGACCAGGCCCATGATCGCTTTGACGGTGGTGCTCTTGCCCATACCGTTTCTCCCCAGAAGCGTCACCACCTGGTCACGGCGCACCGTCAGGGAGACGCCGAAAAGGGCCTGACTGGATCCATAAAAGGCGGTGATATCCTTGATCTGCAGCATCACTGCTCACCAAGGTAGGCGTGTTGGACTTCAGGGTCGCGACGAATCTGTTCTGGGCTGCCGCTGGCGATACAGTGCCCATACACGATCACGCTTATCTGATCGGCGAGGGAAAACACCACGTCCATATCGTGCTCGACCAGTAGAATAGTCGTGTACCCTTTGAGACTGCTAATCAGCTTCTTCAGTTCCACTGTGCCGCCGGCTCCCTGGCCGGCCATGGGCTCATCGAGCATGAGCAGCTGCGGTTTGCCTACCAAGGCCATTCCCACTTCCAGCTGGCGCTTTTCTCCGTGGGACAAATTAGCTGCCAACTGCGAGGAGCTGGCGGTCAGATCAACACGCGCCAGGGCATCGGCCAGTCCCCTCTCAACCGCCCCTGTTCTCATACTGTTTCTCCAGAAACGGTAGTTATGCCCCTCCCCGGCCAGTATCGCCAGCGCCATATTTTCGGAAACACTGAGATTTTCAAATATCGAGGTTATCTGGAAAGATCTTCCGAGTCCAGCCTTTGCCCTTTTGTGGGCTGGCAGTCCGTCGATCCTTTCACCATTGAGAAGTATGGTTCCCGAATCTGGTTTCAATTCACCGCTGAGCAGGTTGAGCACGGTCGTCTTCCCTGCCCCGTTAGGTCCGATCAGGGCATGGATGTGTCCTCTCTCGACGCTGAGACACAAATCACTGCTTGCCTCAACGGCCCCAAAAGATTTATACAGATTTTTCACCTGTAGAATGTAATCCGCCACATCTACTCCCTGCGGGTCAAAAGACCAAACAGACCGCGCTTGGCAAAAAGAACGGCAATGATCAAAATTGGGCCCAGGTAGACCATCCAGTGCTCAGTATACATGGCCAGCGTCTCTTCAAGCAGCAGGTAAACAGCGGCCCCGAGCACTGGTCCAAAAAGCGAACCCAGACCGCCAAGCAGAACCATAACCATCAATTCCCCCGACATGGTCCAGTGCAACAACCCCGGACTGACATACTCGGTCTGGTTGACGAGCAACGCCCCGGCCAGACCCGCCCCCGCTCCGCCGATGACGAAACATACCAGTTTATAGTTTCGCCCCGGGATACCCAGGGCATTGATCCTCCTGCCGCTGCTGGATGCACCGCGCAGGACCAGGCCGAACCTGGATTTTACCAACCGATCGGACAGAAACAGGAACAGTACGAGAAAAAAGAGGCAGACAAAATAGAACTGCATATCGCTGCCCAGGTCCATCCCACCAAGCTGATTCCTCGAATAAAGAGACAATCCGTCGTCGCCGCCGTACTTCTCCAGACCGACAGCGAAATAATAGAGCATCTGGGCAAAAGCCAGAGTGATCATGATAAAGTGCATACCGCTGGTACGCAGGCTCAGGCTGCCAATCACCAGAGCGAAACCTGCCGCACCAAGAACCGCCAAAGGCCATACCAGCAGCGCATTTTCACTTCCCGGTACGATTCCGGCAATGAGTTCACCCTCAAAACTGTGATGAAAGAAGATGGCGGTGATATAGCCACCTACCCCGACAAACGCGGCGTGACCGAGACTGATCAGTCCTCCGTAACCGATCAGCAGGTCGAGACTCACTGCGGCCAGCGCATAAATCAAAATCCTGGTGAAAAGCGAGATCAGATAGTGCTCACCGAACAGTACCGCACCCCACGGCAACAGGCAGAAACTCAATCCCCCCACCGCTATGATTATGGTTTTACGAGCCTCACTGGTCATCAGCACATCATTGGTAAGAGGGGAACAAACCGCGCGGCTTCCAGATCAGTACGGCGGCCATCAGAATATAGATTGACATCGATGCCAGAGAGGCCCCAACGCTGTCAGCTGTGGCTGAAGAGAGAAAAACTCTGAACAGGGTCGGCAGGAAAGCGCGACCGAGGGTGTCGACCAAACCCACCAGCAAGGCGCCAACCACTGCACCACGCACCGAACCGATACCGCCGATAACTATGACCACGAAGGTGAGAATCAGGATCGATTCCCCCATTCCCGATTCAACCGCGAAGATGGGGCCCGCCATAACCCCGGCGAGCCCCGCTAACAGTGTGCCAAGCCCAAATACCAGGGTGTAGAGCAGCTTGATATTGACGCCAAGTGCCGCGACCATCTCGCGATTTGAAGCTCCGGCCCTGATCTGCATCCCCAGACGGGTTCGGGAGAACAGATACCAGAGCAGCAGGGCCACCACAATGCCGACCACAATAACGGCCAGGCGGTAGACCGGATATATCAGACCCGGCAGCAGTTCAATGTTGCCCTTGAGCCAGACCGGAATGTCCATGAACAGAGGCTGCTTACCCCATAGTATACGGGTCATCTCGTTGAAGAAGAAGATGAGCCCGAAAGTGGCCAGCACCTGATCGAGATGGTCCCGTTTGTAGAGCTGCCTCAAGACCACCAGCTCAACTGCCATTCCAGCCAGGCCGGCAGCACCAAGCGCGGCGAGCACTGCAAGCAGGAAAGAACCGGTAACAGCGGCAACAGTCGCCCCCACGTAGGCTCCGATCATATAGAAGGATCCGTGGGCCAGATTGATTACCTGCATGATACCGAACACCAGCGTTAACCCGGCAGACATCAGGAACAGGGTAATTCCCAGCTGCAGACCGTTAAGCAGCTGTTCGATAAGAAGAATCATCGTCTCTCTTACAAAAGGGCCGGATTAAGCCTGTCCGGCCCCCCTTCTTTACCTACATTTTGCACTCTGCTGCGTAGGCATCTACGTGATTCTCGAACACCTTCTCAATGGTGCGATTGGTGAACTGCCCGTCATCGGTTTCGATGACCTCTCGAATGTAGAGATCCTGGATCGGATGCTGATTGGTGCCAAATGAAAAGTTGCCCCGCACGGAATCGAACTCGGCCTTACTCAATGCCTTCTTGAAACCACTTAAATCATCGATATTTCCCTGGACAGCTTTGAGCGCACTGCCAATCAGGCGGGCGGTATCGTACCCCTGGCTCGCATACAGTGTCGGAGTCCTGCCATACTTTTCCACATAAGCGGCAACAAACTGCTTGTTGGCCTCGTTGTCGAGATCATGGGTCCACTGGCTGCCGTTTTTTACTCCCAGGGCCACCGGACCAACCGCCTTGAGCAAGCGCTCGTCAAAAGAAAAAGCAGGCCCATACAGCGGTATATCCTCTGAAAGCCCTGCCTGGGCGTATTGCTTGAGAAAACTCACCCCCATGCCCCCAGGCAGAAAGAAGAAGACCGCATCAGGCTTGGCGGCTCGAATAGCTGCTATTTCGGCCGCATAATCAGACTGCCCCAGTTTGGTGTATACTTCGGCGCTTATGTCTTTTTTGAAATAGCGCTTGAAGCCGGCCAGGTGATCCTTGCCAGCCGGGTAGTTGGGTGCGATGAGATAGACACTTTGATGTTCGGAGTCATTGACGAACTGCCCGACCACCTCATCGATATTGTCATTCTGGTAGGAGACGCTGAAGTAATTTTCATTGCATCCTTTGCCGGCCAGCTTGGATGGTCCCGCATTGGCACTCAGGTAGACGACTCCATCTCGAACCACTTTGGGGACCACGGCAATGGCCACATTCGAAAAGACGATGCCGGTCATGATCTTGACCCCATCTCTTTTCATGTAGCGTTCGGCAATCTGTTTTGCCTTCTCCGGTTTTCTGCCATCGTCCTCAACCAGCAGTTCGACCTCGACTCCGCCCAGTTTTCCTCCCTCCTGCTCGACCGCCAATTGAAAGCCGTCTCTGATATCTTCACCAAGGTAGGCGGCTTTGGTCGATAAGGTGGTGATCATTCCAATTTTGACAGGTTCAGCGGCTGCGTTGTGCAGACCAAACGCAAATGCGGCCGCCGCCAGTACCACTAGTAATCGTTTCATAGAACACTCCCTTGCTCTGTTTTTGTCGGTTGCGATCCGTTGACCTTCCACGACGGACCCAAAAGGCGATTAGAACGGAATCTACAGAAGCTGCAGTGGGTAAAATAATCCGGACTAAATGGACCACTAACACTAGAAAACGACAGGTCATTGTGCAAGCAAAAAGTAAACTGTTCAGGCTCTTCCCCAACTGGTGCAGCTTGCATCAATGCTTATTTTTTATTACTAATGGTGGCCGGGTTAACGAGTACATGCGCTTACTGCATGTGCGCCGCGATGCACTTTAGAGGACAGTAGATGAAAAACCATGGTACCAGGGTGTCTCTTGCCCCGGTTACGATTCCCACCGTTTCAGTTCCCAGCCATCCCGAATGGCCGGCGCTGTCCGCACAGGAAGAGTCTGAACTCAAAGCTAAGATAAAAGAACTCCTAGAGAAGATAAACGGTGTACTGGTAGCCCACTATTACACCGACGGCAAGCTCCAGGATCTGGCCGAGGAAACCGGAGGCTGTGTGGCTGACTCACTGGAGATGGCCCGCTTCGGAACCGAGCACCCGGCCAGTACACTGGTGGTCGCCGGAGTCAAGTTCATGGGGGAAACCTCTAAAATACTAAACAATGAAAAGCGGGTATTGATGCCCGATCTCGGGGCCACCTGCTCGCTGGACGAAGGTTGCCCGGCCGATGAGTTTTCTCGATTCTGCGATCAGTATCCCGATCATACCGTCGTGGTCTACGCCAACACCAGCGCCGAAGTTAAGGCTCGTTCCGACTGGGTCGTGACCTCGGGAATCGCCCTGCCCATCATAAAACACCTGGCAAGCCGGGGAGAGAAGATCATCTGGGGCCCCGACAAACACCTGGGCAACTATGTGCAGCGTGAGACCGGTGCCGAGATGATTTTTTGGCCGGGATCATGCATAGTTCATGAGGAATTTCGCTCTGTAGCCCTGAGCAGACTCAGCAAGCTGCACCCTGAGGCAGCCGTTCTCGTGCATCCGGAATCCCCTCAATCGGTAATCGAACAAGCCGATGTGGTGGGCTCGACCACGGCTCTGATCAATGCCGTTGTGAGCCGGAAGGAAACCTCTTTCATTGTCGCTACGGATAAAGGAATTTTCAATAAAATGAGGAAACTGGCCCCTGGAAAAACCTTGATGGAAGCCCCCACCGAGGGAGAGGGTGCGACCTGCCGGAGTTGTGCCCGCTGTCCCTGGATGGGAATGAACTCGCTGCAGAACCTGTTCGTCGCACTCCAGGAAGGCAGAAACGAAATCCACGTCTCTCAGGAACTCGCCGCCCGCGCCAGAATCCCCATCCAGCGTATGCTCGACTTCGCCAGCAGGATGCAAGGCTGAATCCTTGTCACCCTGCACAGGTAGTGATTTCAGCGACTACCTGAACTATGGTCTCATCCCCGACACAACCTGCGAAATTTGCGGGCTGCAGCTATTTTGGCGGCCTTTGCACATAGAGTTTTCTTACCTTGTCCAGATCCTGGAAGCAAAGACGCCTTCGTAGTTTTTGGCAACGGTCGTCACTTTGTCTTCAGTCGTTGAGCCAGTTCCAATAGTCATCACCGAGGCGCTCCCAGCTGAATCTCTCAGTAATTGTCCTGGATACGGGGGCTGACAATCTGTCTGCGGTCTGCAGGGTATTCAACAGGTGGTCATAGAGACATCCGGGGTCGTATAAATAACGATCCTCGAAGATCTCAGGATAAGCCAGCCTGTTGGGCAGAACTGGAACACATCCTGCCCTCACCGCTTCAATAACGGCGATACCGAAGAATTCATGAAGCGCGGTCGAAACTACTATGTCTGAAGCAGTCAACTTATGGAAATACTGTTCGATATCATCCACATGCCCCCAATGAACGATATTATGTTCCAACCGTTCCCGGGCTTTGTCAAAGCACTCTGGTCTATGTTGAAAGGATTGGCCGAGCATGCAGAGCTTGAAATCAATACCCCTGTCCTGAAGGCGGTACAGGGTTGAAAAAAATTCTTCAGGGTTCTTGTCATGTTCCCAGCGATGATTCCAGACAATCGTTTTGGCAGCATTTGTGGAAGATCGCCTGTCAACCCTGTCCAGAAGAGTGAAATCAATCCCAGGATAGAGGATCAGGCTTTTTTTGTGAAGGTCTGTGATACTGTCGCCAAGCTGCATGTCGACGGCCTTGTCGAGATAGCGGCCGCAGTGTTCAAGAAAGCACCTGCGATTGTACTCCGAGTTAAAGGCGATCGAGTCCGAGACCAGCGCGGTGGTAAAATTTATCGAAGTGAACTGGTGGGAGGTGTGCGTGTCCAGAAACCCGGGGTAACAGAACTGGTTCTCGTGATAATAGGTGAGATATCTGCAATGCTGGTTCCACCCTTCCAGTGAAGCGGCCATGGCCCTGAAAACAGCCACATCAATGAAACTGGAAAAGAGCACGGTATCAAAGCTGCGCTCAGCCGACGGCAGCTTAAAGAGCTCGTTGATGAACCAGGGAGCGGCAAGTTGCATACGCATTTTCCACTTCCGGGCGGGAAGGCTCATCAGGGTGAACTGCGCATCAATGTGATCGGTAAGCCCGTCCAGGAACCGCTGATGTGATCCCCCATAATACGGTTCGATGAGCAGGATTTTCTTCTTTACCATTTAGGAAATGAAACTCCACCGCACCGCGGTTCATGGATTGGCAATCCAGAAATTCTGGAGAGTTATGGGGAATTTGAAACGGCGGGCTTCAGCATCTTATTGGTGATCACATGGTCCCAGATAAGATCAGCGGTCTTCAACTTGCTGGTATGGAGTAATTGCACTTCACCTGCTGAATCGATAAGGGTGACCTGGTTGTTGTCGACCTCAAAACCGGCGGCGGCGGATGAAATATCATTGACGGCGATCAGATCAAGCTTTTTGGCGTGTAGTTTTTTCCGCCCTTCCTCCTTGATATTGGAACTTTCAGCAGCAAAACCGATAAGCAGTTGCCGGTCATGATCGCAGAGTTCTCCCAGTTCTTTGAGAATGTCGGGGTTCTGCTCCAGTTCCATGATAAGAGATGAGGAACCTTTCTTTATCTTCTGATCAAATTGCTCAGCACACCTGAAATCACTTACCGCTGCAGCTTTCACGATGATCGAGTGGTCCTTATAATTATCCATTACGGCCTTGTGCATCTCCACTGCGGTTGCGACCTTGACAACATGCACGCCGGCCGGTACGGGCTGGGTCGTCGGTCCACTGACCAGGGTCACCTCCGCACCTCTTCTAAAAGCGGTTCGAGCCAAAGCATAGCCCATTTTCCCTGAAGATCGGTTGCTGATGAAGCGCACTGGATCGTAGGGCTCTCTGGTTGGTCCTGCCGAAACCAGCACCTTCTGCCCCGCAAGGTCCTTATTGGAGATTTCCCGAAGTACAAATTCAGCTACCTGATCCCACTCAGGCAGTCTGCCGCTGCCTTCTTCACCACAGGCCATCACGCCGCTGTCGGGGTCGATCACCTGGTAGCCCCATGAACGTAGCATCTCCAGGTTCCTAGTTGTGGCCGGATGCTCATACATCTGCACATTCATGGCAGGGCAAATTATGACCGGAATTCGAGCTGCCAGCACAGTGGTGCTCAACAGGTCGTCGGCCATGCCGAAGGCTAGTCTGGCGATGGTCTGGGCAGTGGCTGGAGCGATGATAATGCAGTCTGCTTCCCGGCTCAGACCGATGTGCGATATCCCCCCCTTCTGTTCGGCAGTGAACATATCGTCGAACACCGGGCGACCGGAGAGGGCCGCAAAGGTCATCGGTGTAACGAATTTGGTTGCCGCCTCGGTCATAACCACGTCGACCAGCGCTTCCTCTTTGGTCATCGCGCTGACCCAGCCAGCGACTTTGAAAGCGGCAATCGAGCCGGTAACGCCGATGACAATTCGTTTTCCCGCAAATGAAGTCGACATGTCTAAAATGTCCGAGCCCAGCTGAGACTCCAGGCTGCTTTAATGAAAATAAGGCTCTTTATTTAAAGTCGAGGCGTGATGGGAAATTGACCCGGAAGCGTATCACCACCACGCTGAGGCTTCGACTTTTTTGCACAACTCTGAATTTGACCCAAAAACAATGTAAAGGCAGCCGTTAGTCGCGGCTGCCGCCAAAGAACCTGAGCAGCATCAGAAACAGGTTGATAAAATCAAGGTACAGTGCCAGCGCACCCATGATCGATCCTTTGGTGATCGCCTCCCGGCCCTGGGCCATGATGCCTTCTTCACCCATCTTTTTTATCTTCTGAACGTCGTATGCGGTTAATCCGGTGAATATTAGGACACCAATCATTGAGGTAACCCAGTAAACGCCCGTGCTCTTGAGAAAAATATTGACGATGGAGGCGATGATGAGGCCGATGAGCCCCATGAACAAAAAAGATCCCCATCCCGAGAGGTCTCGTTTGGTTACCAGGCCATATACCGCCATGGCTCCGAACATACCGGCGGTGATAACAAAGGTGGAGGCAATCGAGGAACCGGTGTAGCGCAGAAAAATGGTCGAGAAAAAGAGGCCGTTCAGAACCGAATATCCTATGAACAGCGCCGATGCGGTTGAAGCCTGTATCTTGTCGATCCGGGCTGATAAAAAGAATACCAGTCCGAGGGTTCCCAAAGCGAGTACGAGAAAAAGCGGTGAGTTGATAATGCGCACAGCCAGGCCGCTGGCTGCGGTGCCATAAGCGACCACCCCGGTGATTCCCAGCCCTGCTGCCATCCAGTTGAAGACCTTGGCAAGGAAAATGGAAGAGGCGTCCTGTCGGGCCTGGCTTACGGTAATTGATTGTGTTTCAGTCTGCATTTATTTCTCCATGTAGAAATGTGATCAATAAGCTCCATCTCTTTTGAACATGATGTAGATGGTTCTAAGAATGATTTTTATATCCGTCCAAAGCGAATAGTTCAGTATGTACCAATCGTCTAAATCGACCCGCTCCTGGTAGTCATCGACATCGGAGCGCTTGCTCACCTGCCAGGGGCCGGTGATGCCTGGCTTCATCGATACATAACGGCCGGCACTGTCCCCATAAAAAGCAGTGAGTTCTCCGCCTACGATGGGGCGAGCGCCGACAACGCTCATATCACCGATTAACACATTAATGAATTGAGGAAATTCATCAAGGCTGGTCTTGCGCAATAGTTTGCCGATTCTGGTGATGCGAGGATCGTTCTTGAGTTTGAAGGTTTGTTCCCACTCTTCTTTGTACTCGGGATTTTTCTCTAGAAGTTTGGCCAGCTCTCGATCGGCCCCCACCCGCATGGTCCTGAACTTGAGACAGTCAAATTCCTTGCCGGCGGCAGTAATCCGCTTGTGGCGATAGATTACCGGGCCGCGATCCTCGAGTTTGATCAGCAAGGCAATTAACAGCATCAAGGGTGAGCATAGAATGAGAACGGAAAGAGAAAAAAGCACATCAAAGCCCCGTTTCCAATCTGTATGTGGATTGAAATTCAGCAGCAGCATTTTTCCCAGGCTCTGAATCTCCGCATGATGCAGTCCAAAGACGTAGAGATCGGGTACCAGATAAATTCTGGCTCCCAGCGATCGGCACTCCCGCAGGATCGAGAAGATCTTCCTCTCTGCCCGCATCGGCAAGGCGATGTAGACATAATCTATGTCGTTTTTGCTCAGATAGTCGGCCATCATGCCGATATCGCCGAGAACCGGTTTGCCCATTCTTGCCAGGCGCGGTTCTTCACTGACCTTGTCGTCAAAGAATCCCATCACCTCAATACCGGCCCAGGGTATGGTTTCAAGTTCCCTGACCAGGCTCAGGCCAAGATCACCGGCCCCGGCAATCACAGCACGGCGGACATTCTTGCCCCTTTCCCGGTAGAAACGGAGGATTTTTCTGGCGGTCATGTGGACCAGAAACAGTAGAAGCGGCGTGGTCGTCGACCAGATCATGAAGACCACTCGAGAGTAGCCCTCTGAAATTTTAAAGATGAAGAAATAGAACAGCAAAAGGCCGATAATGGTAACCCAGGCCCTGATGATCACATAAAATTCCTTATAGAATTTCCAGCCCCTCCAGGACCGGTAGAGCTGAAATGACTGAAACGTCACAAGGCAAAGTATTAAGGTAATAATCACCAGGCGGGTATAGTAGTCGCTCCATGGTACCCGGTACCAGTGTACCAGTGCCGTCAGGTACCCGACCACGAGAAGACAGTCGACCAGGTGCAGCAGCCGGGCCATCAGGGAACTCTGCTCGCGCAGATTGGTTGAGAGCATTTATATCACTAAGCGAAATGATCGCATAGATTTAGCAAAGGTTTTACCAAAATCGTCATGATCCCTGCTCCTTTTTTCTCTCCCACCAGCTCTTGTTCATACTGAGTTGCGCGGCCACTGAAACGGGCAGTAGACGATGGATTCGGCCAAGGCGGTAAGCAAGGAATTTCACCCC
>CBFCWR010000051.1:0-12248 GCA_965601575.1 uncultured Desulfofustis sp.
CTTCAGGAAAAGATCGCTGATCAATTCCTGGCTGGCCAGCCCACCGCTGCCGTGATCGAGTAGAATTGTGTCGTCTGCCATGTTGGTTGATCAGCGTGTGGGGTGGTCTGTCTTATGGCCGAATCGCCAGCCTGATGTTCACGAGTCGTCCCTGCCGTACTTGTAGTATGCCGCGCAGGTACCTTCACTGGAGACCATGCACGGCCCGATGGGCGTGGAAGGAGTACAGCGCGTGCCGAAAAGAGGGCATTGGGGAGGCACGGTCTGACCTTTGAGAATCGCCCCGCACAAACAGCCTTTGGGTTCCTCGGTGGGGACAAGCTCGATATCGAATCGTTTCTCAGCGTCGTATTCGTGGAATTTTTCCCTGATCGCCAGACCGCTCTGTTCGATCACACCCAACCCGCGCCATTCCATGTCGGTGGGTTCGAAGATTTCTTCCACCATTGCCAAGGCGCGTTTGTTGCCGTCCCAGGAAACCACCCGGGGATAGGTATTTTCCACTTTAAGGGTAGCGCTGCCCACTTGCTTGGCCAGCAGAATCAATCCGTTGACCAAATCTGCGGGTTCGAATCCGGCGACGACGCAGGCCAAGCCCTGATCAACAAAAGGCTGATAGGCGCCTGCCCCGATAATTGCCGAGACGTGCCCGGGGCAGAGCAGGGCGTTGATATTAAGATCCGGATCCTGCATAAGGGCCTCAAGAGGTCCGGGGATCACTTTCTGGGTCGAAAACACGCAGAAATTGTCTATTTTTTCGTGATGGGCGGCCAGAATCGTCGCCGCAATGCCCGGAGTAGTGGTCTCAAAGCCGACGCCAAGAAACACCACCGTGTCTTCCGGGTTGCCGCGGGCCAAATCCAGGGCGTCCATCGGAGAGTAGACCACATCGACGAGTGCCCCCCGGGCGGCTGCATTGGCCAGGGAGCCGTTGCTGCCCGGAACCCGAAACAGATCTCCGAAGATGGCCACCCGCACACCTGGAATTTCGGCCATGGTGATAAAGGCGTCCATATGGGATGCGGAGGTGACGCACACGGGACATCCCGGTCCGGAGACAATCTCCATGCCATCGGGCAGGATCGAGCGAATGCCGTTACGAAAGATGGCCATGGTGTGGGTACCGCACACTTCCATCAACCGAACCGGCCTGGTCAGAGATTTTTTCAGCTCTTCAACCAGGGGTTTTACCAGGCTGCTGTCGCGGTATTCATCAATGTATTTCACGTATCATCCCCGGCCAGCAATAATTCTTCCGGCATATGCGAGGCCATTTCCCTGATCAGCTCGATGTTCTTTTTGGCTTCCTCTTCTATCATTGAATGAATGGCGAAGCCGGCGTGGACAATCACGTAGTCACCCACCTCGGGCCAGCGATCGACGACGTCGAGCCTGATTTTCCGGCTCACCCCGTCCATATTGACCACGGCAATTTGATCCTGGGTGAAATCATCCGGATCGCCGTAGGTCTGTTCAACCTTCATTGGTACTGCGAGACACATGTTGCATACCTCCTATCAAAGCCTGACCGACAGACACACCCCCATCGTTTATGGGGATACTCACTCCGGTGTAGGGAGTAAGCCCCTGCCTGGTCAGGGCGAATAACAAACCTTCCAGCAGGAGACCATTCTGCATGGAGCCGCCGGAAAGCACGACATCACGAATTCCTGTGGTTCCAGAGAGTTTCTCGACGAGGCGGGAAATACAACTGATCAGCCAGGAGTGAAACTGCAACGCGAGTGCGGACCGGTCCTTACCGGAAGAGATATCGTCTAACCCTTGTTTAACAAATTTTGAAGAAATTATCTTCCACCTTTGTTCATTTTCTTTTTTCAAATAGTTATCTGCGGCTTCAATCTCATCAACCAATATATCTTTCCAATGACTTGTCAATGACTGACGGGCCAGGGCTTCGAGCTGCATCGCGGCCTGGCCCTCAAAGGTGGCGACGGGCGTCAGCCCGAGCAGCGCGGCAACGCCATCGAAAAGGCGCCCGCAACTCGAAGTCAGCGGCGTGTTGAAGCGGTTGTGCAGCATCTGGACGAGCACGCTTTTAGTGGCCGGATCGATGGTGGGAAAACACTCCATTTCGCCGATATCTTCGCCGTAAAGGCGATGGAGAAGCGACATCCCCATGCGCCAGGGTTCCTCTGTTGCTGCATCACCCCCGGGCAGGTAGAGCTGCTCCAGGTGGCCTAGACGGGTGAAATTCTTCAGATCGGTCAGGAGCACCTCCCCACCCCAGATGGTCCCATCAGTACCATAGCCGGTGCCGTCCAGCACCACGGCAAGCACCGGCCCATCCAGATTATGTTCTGCCATCACTGCTGCTGCATGGGCATGATGATGCTGGATCCTGTAGAGGGGAAGATCGAGATCTTTGGCATAATGTGAACTGAGGTAGTCGGGATGCAGGTCGCAGGCGGCGGCCACCGGTTCGATTTCATAGAGCCGCTTGAGATTGTCCACCGATTCGGTGTAGAAGCCCAGAGAGGCGGTATTGAACAGATCGCCGATATGCTGGCTCGGATAGATCGAAGTGGAGCGCGCCAGGCTGAAAGTGGATTTCAGACCTCCTCCACAGGCGATCAACTCCGGAAGTTCCTGGGTAATGTGCAGTGGTTCAGGGGCATACCCCCTGGCCCGGCGCAATGAACGGATATCGCCGGCCAATAGTTTCACCACCGAATCATCGACCCGAGTGACAATGTCGCGATTGTGCAGCACAAACAGGTCTGCAATACCTGCGAGCCTGTCAAGGGCATCCTCATTCGAGGTGCAGATGGGTTCACCGCTGATGTTGCCGCTGGTCATCACCAGGGCGGCTGGACAGTCGGGATGGGCGAAGAGTAAATGATGCAGAGGAGTATACGGAAGCATGAGCCCGATATCGCTCATTTTGGGAGCCAGATTTTCTGCCAGCGGTGAGTGTGGCTTTGGCCTGAGCAGGACGATCGGGTGCTGGGGCGAACTCAAGCTCGCTTTTTCCCGGCTGGAGAGATCACAAAGCGTTTCAGCATGATCCAGATCCTTCACCATGATTGCCAGAGGCTTGTCCGGTCTATTCTTACGTGTTCTCAATCTGTCGACACCAGTTTCTGAGCAGCCGTCAACACAGAGATGAAAGCCGCCCAACCCCCGAATTGCGACTACTTTTCCACTGGCGATTGCTGAGATCGCCTGTTCGATCACATTGTCACTCTCCAACCGCTGCCCCTGCCCGTCATGCAGAGAAATTGCCGGTCCGCAGCGCGGACAGGCGTTGGGTTGGGCATGAAAACGCCGATCCAGGGGGTCGAGATATTCCCGGCTGCAGTCGTCGCACATCTCGAACTGCTTCATCGAGGTCTTGGGACGGTCGTAAGGAATGGTCTCGATGATCGAAAATCTGGGTCCGCAATTGGTGCAGTTGATAAAGGGATAGCCGAATCGCCGATCGTCAGGGTCGGTCAATTCTACGAAACAGTCGTGGCATAAAGAGATATCCGGTGGAATGTTGGCTCGGGAAGAGTCGGTGGTCTGGCTGGCGACGATGGTGAACGATTCTGCCCGCATCGGCTTTTCCAGGGGTCGGTGGGAAAGCTCGTCGATCCTGGCAAGCGGCGGCGCTTCGTTACTGAGCGCGTCGATAAAGGAGAAGACCTGTGGACCGGCGGCCCTGATGACCACACCTTCGCTGGTGTTGGTGACGGTGCCGGTTAGTGAATAACGGGAGGCGAGCTTAAAAACGAAGGGCCGAAACCCTACGCCCTGGACTGTGCCCCGGACGAGAATTTCGACCCCGTTTTCTAGAGATTTACGCCTTGTGGTGGAATTTGACACCAGTGAAAATTGCAGAGACAAGTCCTTCCGGTTCTCTGATATCGTTCCAGATAACCAGGTAGACATGAATTAAGGCGAAAATCATGAACAGCCACATCAGCAGATGATGAATATAGCGGGCCGACTGCTGGCTGCCGAAAATCAGCACACCGTACTGTTCCCAGATGGGTACTTCCGGAAAGAGCAGATAGAAACCGCTGATCAGCTGAAATACTGCGGCGATAATGATGAGTACATAGGTAATCCCGGCCAGCACGTTGTGTCCGAGACGGTCTGCGTCATGACCACCCTTGATGTAGCTGTAGCGCAGGATGGTGACGAACATATTTTTGATATTTCTCGGCGTGACCGGCAGGTGCTCGAGAATTCGCTCCTGCTTGTTGCCGAAAAGATACAAAAAGATCCGGGCCAACACTGCCGCGGTAAAGACATAACCGGCGACAAAATGGACAAACCTGAACCAGGTCATTACAAACGAAGCACTTCCTTCCGTCAAGGAGTTGGTCCACGGGCTGTGGATGTAAAAGCCAGTGATACACAAGGCAACAATAGACAGAGCAAATGCCCAGTGATAGAGCCGAAGCAGGATGCTCCAGACTTTTTTCTTTTCATATTCCATAATTACCTCCTGTCGGTTGGGACCGTAAGTTGAAAGTTATCGTCAATCTCATTGTTAAAGAGCCTTGACTTTCATTACTTCACGGCCTTCCGGATCCAGCATGTGCACCGCACAGGCGATACATGGATCGAAGGAGTGAACGGTGCGCAGCACCTCCAACGGCCGCTCCGGATCGGCAATCGGGTTGTCGATCAGGGAGGCTTCGTAAGGTCCGAGCTGATCCTGGGCGTCACGGGGACCGGCATTCCAGGTGGACGGTACCACTGCCTGGTAATTCTTGATTTTACCATCCTGGATGACGATCCAGTGCGACAGCAGTCCGCGCGGCGCCTCGTGGACCCCAACACCTTTCTGCTCGCCCTTAGGGAAGGTCGGCGGGTTGAAGATTTCCAGATCGCCGCCACCGATGTTGTCAACCAGCATATCCCAGTGCTTGAGGGTCAGGTCGGCCATCAGTGAACAGCGAACTGCGCGGGCTGCGTGGCGGCCAAGGGTGCCGAACAGGGCGTCAGGACCGACTTTGGTGCCGGCAATCTTACTGACCAGATCGAGGGCGCCATTGACGCCGTTGACGATTCCTTCGTGACCCTGGGCATATCCGACCAGCATCTGGGAGAGCGGACCGACCTGCATGGGCTGGCCCTCGAAGCGTGGAGCTTTGAGCCAACTGTATTTGCCGTCGGCATTAAAATCCTGGGCCGCGGGTACAGTCTCTGATTCCCATGGATGTTTCTGCCAGTCACCGTCATAATAGCCACGGGCAATCGACTCCTGAACATTGTCCTTGAAGTAGGGATCACTCAGGTTGTTAATCGGCTTGACGCCGGCCAGGTCGCCGCCCATGATGGTACCGCCGGGCAGGTCGAACTCGGTGGCCGCAGCGTTAGTCGGCATGTCCGGAGCAGCCAGGTAATTGGTGACGCCGGCACCGTAGGGCAGCCACTCGGCATAGAGGGCCCCGACGGCGGCCAGGTCGACCAGGTAGACGTTGTTGATGAAACCGCGGACTTCTTGGACCAGATCCTTGACCCGGAAGAGACGTTCCATGTTCAGGGTGGCTTCGTTGTCCGGGTTGATGGCGGAAGTTACACCGCCGACGGAAAGGTTCTGGATATGAGGGTTCTTGCCGGAAATGATTCCCAGAGCCGTGGTGGCCTTGCGCTGGTAATCGAGGGCCTCGAGGTAGTGGGAAACCGCCATCAGGTTGGCCTCGGGCGGCAGTTTCATGGCCGAGTGTCCCCAGTAGGCGTTGGCGAACGGTCCGAGTTGTCCGCTCTCTACCAGAGCCTTGACTTTGGCCTTGACGGCTGCGAATCGCTTGGAGCTGTTGCCCGGCCATTCGGACAGCGATTCAGCAAGCTGCTGGGTCTTCACCGGATCGGCGTCGAGTGCGGACACGACATCTACCCAGTCAAGGGCTGAAAGTGCATAAAAGTGGACGATGTGATCGTGCAGACAGTGGATGCCCTGAACCAGGTTCCTGATCAGCTGGGCATTGTAAGGAATTTCCAGTTTCAGCGCATCTTCTACCGCGCGTACGGAAGCCAGAGCGTGGACGGTGGTGCAGACCCCGCAGATGCGCTGGACAAAATGCCAGGCGTCGCGCGGGTCCCTGCCCTGCAGGATGATTTCCAGTCCCCTGAACATCTGACCGGAGGACCAGGCGTTGGTAACTGCGCCGCCGTCGACTTCCACATCAATTCGTAAGTGACCTTCGATCCTGGTGATAGGATCAATGGTGATTTTCTGAGCCATCTGTATAACCTCCAAAAGTGGTTGTTTGCATTAGTAAATGAGAATCAGCAATTAACCTTCGCTGTCGGATTTGCCTTTGATCAGTCTTTTTCCTATACCGACAGCAGCGTGGATACCGACTGCGGCAGCAGTCACACCGAGCACCTTGGTGCCGATCCGGTCGGCGTCATCAACGATGCCGGAGCCGGGGATCTTGACATTCGGAATCCTGTCATAGAACGGTGTCATGGTATCCCAGAAGTTAGGCTCAGTGCAGCCTATGCAGCCATGGCCAACGGAGACCGGCCAGACGCCTGCTTCATTGAAGCGGGCCACCGGACAGTTGGCGAAAGTCTCGGGACCTTTACAGCCGACTTTGTAGAGGCAGTAGCCCAGTTTGTGGTATTCGTCTCCGAACTGCTCGACAAAGCGGCCCTCGTCGAAATGGGCGCGACGTTCACAATGATCGTGAATACGGCGGCCGTAGGCGAATTTAGGACGCTTGAGGCTGTCGACAGCCGGGAGTCTCTGGAACGTAAGATAGTGAAGTACGGTGCCGAGAAAGTTAACCGGATTGGGTGGGCATCCCGAGATGTTGATAATCGGCTTGTCAAACACCAGTGAATCAACCCCCACGGAGCCGGTCGGGTTCGGCTTGGCTGCCTGGACGCCGCCGAAGGTGGCGCAGGTGCCGTAAGCGATTATCGCGGCAGCATCGGCGGCCACCTCTTCGAGGCTCTCCATGGCGGTCTTGCCGGCGATTTTGCAGTGAACTCCATTTTCAGCGGTGGGGATGCCGCCCTCGACGACCAGAATGTATTTCCCGGCATTCTTTTCCATCGAGTCATGCAGTGCCTGCTCGGCCTGGTAGCCGGCGGCTGCCATGACGGTTTCATGGTAATCGAGGGAAATGATGTCGAGGATCAGGTTTGCCAGATCCGGGTGGGCGCCCCGGAGCAGTGTTTCAGTACACCCTGTGCATTCCTGAAAGTGGAGCCAGATGACCGGGGGACGCTGGGCCGAAGTCGCAGCTTCCACCATTTTGGGGACCATGGATTCGGAGAGTCCGAGAGCGGCCGCTGCCATGGTGCATCCCTTCAGGAAGCCGCGCCGGTTCACACGCGGATCCAAGGTTTTGTTTACCGTGTCTGCCATATCAACCTCCTAATGTTGAGACAACAAGTTGGCGCAAAGCGCAGTTATCACCTCTATTTCCTAAAGGTTATAGTTTAAAAACCCAATTCCCGGAGTGCCGGCGGATTCTCCCTTTTCATCCGTTTGCGGCCGGGTTTCAAGTTCTCGTTACCAGTGATACGAGTCGTATAAATAGAGGAATAACCAATGAATGTCAATTCATTTTACCCAATGGCCGATCAGAAGAACAAAGGGCAGGATGGGCTGACTCTTCAGCGGTGGGAGGTGATACTGACCTTGAAAATTCTATATACTGCTGTACGCGCAGGAGGTGATGCCGAGTGATTCTGAGATGGTCCGGCAGACCTTGATCAACGTTTGAAACCAAAGACCCCGCCGCGTTTTGAGCCGCTGAATGCAGGCCGGCCCTGGCGTCGGGATTTTTTTGACCGCTTGGACCGTTGACGTGTGCGTCGTTCAGAGGATTCATCGGCCGGTTGATAACTATCCTCCACCTCGACACCCTCGATTGCCTCCCGGTAGAACAGGTAGAGCAGCCGGCATTTCTTGAAATAACTTTTGCGCTTGAGCCATTTGGGCCAGCTGTTCTGCGTCTTGTTGAGGTGCAGCAGCGGCAGGTGGGCGAGCAGGGTGGTTATCTCCTGTCGGGTGGAGCGCCTCAGGTTGAAATCGAGGCCGATGGTCTGGTTGATTGTCTCACGAATGTGCTTCGCAAGCTGATAGAGTTGAGGACCTTTGAGTTTGAGCCCGAGCAGATCGAAATGTATTTCGGCCCAGGGAATCAGCAGGAAGGCGAGGAAAAAGTAGTCGGGCTGGCGGTGATTGCCGCTGGCGACCGCCTGACTGTTCATGCGGTCGATGGTACGGAAGATGCGACTGAGGTGGTCGCGGCAGCTCGCACCGTTGTGCATTGTCGTGGCCAGCTGGCCCTGGTAGATGGGAAAGAGCTCAGCAAAGAGATTTCCGTCGAGACTGAGCTCGAACCATTCGGCAGCAACCGAGCTGTAGATATCATTGAGGGTCTCATCCCGCACGCGTGAAGGTGGGCAAAGTCTGAGTAAATGGTGATTTCGACAAATCGCGGCCCAACTCTGTTCTTCAACCATGAAATTGTTGCGCACGCTGTGCCTGACCGCACGCATCATACGCACCGGATCGTTGGTGATGCGTCTGTCGGCTGCGCCGATAATTCTGATAATGCCCCGATCAAGGTCATTGACGCCGCCCACGTAATCAATGATCGTACGATTTTCTATTTCATAGAACAGGGCGTTGATGGTCAAATCACGGCGCAGAGCGTCCTCGTCCAGAGTTCCATAGGTGTTGTTGGGCGCCAGAATTGCTTCCGGGCCATCGATGTCATGTTCACTGAGCGAACGCAGGGTCGAGACCTCGATGGTTTTTCTGTTCTTGAAAAACACCTGGACAAGCCTGAATCTCCGGCCAATGGTACGACTGTTGTTGAACAGCCGG
Organism: uncultured Desulfofustis sp.; assembly: GCA_965601575.1. GTDB lineage: Bacteria > Desulfobacterota > Desulfobulbia > Desulfobulbales > Desulfocapsaceae > JABDQA01. Next base: position 8,807 of record CBFCWR010000051.1, read on the forward strand.
CGTATCTGGCCTGGCCTTGCGTCGGTACCGATATCAAAGTCTTTAGGGGTTTTGCCCAGGTACAGATCACGAACTCCGCCGCCGACCAGATAGCTGGAAAATCCGGATCGATTCAGCTTGCGCATGACGTAAAGCGCCTCGTCATCGATCATGTCCGTTCTGATGGGATGTTCGGACGGGTCGATGATATTCGGCGTTGCGTTCATCGTCAGAATCGGGAGGAGTAGGAGTAGATCTGACTGGCTTTGATCTATTCAGCAGGGGCGGAAAAGCCGCACTTTTCCTTGTAGACGGATTCTGCCTGGCTGACGAACTGCTTGAAAATTTGGGCCACCGGCAGGACTGAACTCATTTTGTAGGTATTTTCACCGGAGAAGAAAAGCCCCTTTTCGATGTCACCTTCTCGCGCAGCATTGAGCCTGTCATTAATGCAGTAGTGATAATCGCATTTTTTCAGACACTTGAGCTTGCATTTATCGGCCGTGACGTCGATACCTTTGGCAACGGCTCTGACGAACGGTGAATTGAGGGCTCGCCCGGGAAGACCAACGGGTGAGGAGGTAAGCACGATGTCGTCTTTCTTGGCATCCAGATATGCTTGTTTGAATTCATCAGCGACCGGGCATTCCTCGCTCAACACAAACCGGGAGGCGATTTGGATACCGTCAGCCCCGTATTCGTCCATCATTTCCGCCATTTCATAACCATTGGTGATACCGCCTGCGGCGATAAGCGGAATTTTCTTTACCACTTCCCGGATCGGAGGGAAAATGGTACGCAGGGGTTTATCGGTGCCGAGGTGCCCTCCGGCTTCTTTGGACTCGACGATGACCGCAGCAGCACCGAGCTTTTCTGCCAGTCGTGCCAGGGTCGGTGAAGAGACGATCATGGCGATCGGTACATTGTACTTTTTGCCGATCTTGAATATATCCCTGGAAAAGCCCGCACCTGTAATGATCAGATCGACGCCGGCCTCGATGGAACCGATGACCAGTTCGTAGAAATTCTTGACGGCGTACATGATGTTTACGCCGATGATACCATCGGTGGCGGCCTTTGCTCGTAAGACGTCTTCTTTCAGTTCGTCGGCAAGGATGCCGGAGCCGCCGATAACGCCAATTCCTCCGCACTCGGCAACGGGAACCGCTAGTGCGGAAGTGGAAACTCGTATGGACATACCACCTTGAATCAAGGGGATTTTAGCTTTTAAACTGCCGATTTCGAGTGATGGTAATTTCATAATTGGGTGGTACTCCTGTAACCGTTTCCTGACCTGGTCTCCATCCCCGACATACCCTTTTCTGGTTGGACTCGAAATTTTATCCTTGGGATAGTGGCAATACGCCTACAGTTGAATCCTCGGACCTTTAGCCCTGCAAGTGAATTGAGTCGTTTCAGGATGGCAACCATCTTATCGAGCCTCGATAATGCCGAGTGCGCTGCTATTTGTCAAGCAATGTCTCCTCCAGGGCGCCTCTGGATGCCGGGAGTCGCACATTATAGAGAATTTAATTTGCTGAACAAAAACAACACTATTTCAAAATCATACAGATGTCGGCACACACTGATGCGGTGTAAAAATGACCGCTCTGCTGTAGCTTGACAAATTTTCTAATTCGAGGTTAACTTATCTGTTTTTCAATTCATACTTGGAGGCAATCAATTGAAAATAAAAGCCCTGAACGGCTTTAAAGACATACTTCCCGACGAGGTACTTCTCTGGAGGCGGGTGGAAGAAAACGCCAGGACTGTTCTTCAGCGCTTCCATTTTGCCGAGATCCGACTTCCTGTACTGGAGAAAACAGAACTGTTTTCCCGTTCCATCGGTGCCGATACCGACATAGTCGAAAAGGAGATGTACACCTTTGTCGATAAACAGATCACCATGCGTCCGGAAGCCACTGCTTCTTTGATGCGTTCCTATATAGAACACAGTATGCATGGCCTCCGACCGGTGCAAAGGCTTTTCACCATTGGTCCCATGTTTCGTCATGAACGTCCGCAGAAAGGAAGGCTGCGCCAGTTTCACCAGCTTGACGTTGAGGTGCTCGGCTCCGCCAGCCCGCGGCTTGACGCCGAGCTAATGAGCCTTGGAGAGTCATTGTTTGCAGAACTCGGGGTGGCGACTTCGCTGGAGATCAACTCTCTTGGTTGCCCGGACTGCAGACCAGAATATCGTCGGGTCCTTCTCGCCTTTATCGAGGAGCGTCTGGATCAATTGTGCGAGGATTGCCAGCGCAGAAGCGTAAGAAATCCCCTCAGGGTACTCGATTGCAAAAAAGAAGGGTGCCGTCGTCAGGTTGAGGAGGCTCCATCCGTGATCGACTACCTCTGTGAAGGATGTGCGGTGCATTTCACAGAGGTAAGAAGGAATCTCGAGCTTCTCCAGGTTGAATACAGGGTAAATAAGTTTATGGTTCGCGGACTCGATTACTATGTCCGTACCACTTTTGAGTTTCTCACCGATCAATTGGGAGCCCAGTCTGCGGTGTGTGCCGGTGGACGCTATGACGGGCTCATTGAGATGCTCGGTGGTCCTAAAATTCCTGGAATTGGTTTTGCGATGGGAATTGAGCGGTTGGTGCTGCTGCTGAAACAGCAGGAGGACCAGTCCGACAAGATTGGAGAAATCGATCTTTTTATCGCAGGCCTCGGGGATGAGGCGGCAGATTATTCTTTTAAGCTCATGCATGAGTTGAGAGGACAAGGTTTGAGGGTGGATATGGACCTGGATGGTAAAAGCCTGAAAAGTCAAATGAAGCAGGCTGACCGCGCCGGCGCACGCTATGCACTGATCGTCGGCAGCCAGGAGCTGGCAGACAAACAGGCCCCTCTGCGTGATATGAAGACCGGCGAACAGACAGAGCTGGAACTGGGTTCGATCGCATCCTTTTTCACAGATGCGGCGGGGGCCTGAGGGGCCGAAATATTCAATGTATTATTAGCGGGTTAATTGGGCCCGCACAGGAACGAGCATGATTGATTCAATGGGAACACTGCGCAGGACGCACCACAACAATGAGTTGAACCTGGCCCAGGTCGGCGAAACGGTCACCCTGATGGGGTGGGTACTGCGCAGACGAGATCACGGCGGGGTTATCTTTATCGATCTCAGGGATCGGCAGGGGTTGACACAGGTGGTGTTCAACCCCGAGGTTAACCCCGAGGTCCACGCCAAAGCCCACCAGCTGAGGAGCGAGTGGGTCATTGCCGTTCAGGGCAAGGTAGAGCCCCGGCCCGATGATATGGCCAATCACAAATTGGCCACCGGTGAAATAGAGGTGCTGGTCGACACCCTGAAAATTCTAAACACCAGTGAAACGCCACCGTTTCCGTTGGATGAGGAAACCGAGGTCTCAGACAATCTGCGGCTTCAATACCGCTATCTGGACCTGAGAAAGCCGGAAATGTGCGCCAACCTGATGATCAGGCACCAGGCCGT
>CBFCWR010000052.1:0-12074 GCA_965601575.1 uncultured Desulfofustis sp.
GCCACCGGCAGGGTCTGCCCGGAGTTGTGCGCCACAGAATGCCGGCGCACCATCAAGGACGATCCCCTGGCGATCAACTCCATCAAGCGATTCCTGTCGGACTGGGAGCGCGAATCCGGGGAGCGTCTCACCGTCCCGGTGGCCGCGGATACCGGCAAGAAAGTAGCCGTGGTCGGCGGCGGCCCGTCAGGGTTGAGTGCGGCCTATTATCTGAGGCGCCTCGGTCATCAGGTGGACATCTTCGAGCAGATGGAAAAACTGGGTGGTATGCCCCTCTACGGCATTCCCGAGTATCGGCTCTCCGAGGAACAGTACAAGTGGGATATAGACGGGGTGCTCGAACTTGGAGTAACCGCTCATACCGGGGTCAAGCTTGGAGAGGATTTCACCATCCGCTCGCTCAAGGCCCTGGGCTTCGATGCCGTCTACCTGGCGCTCGGCTGCTGGCACGGCAGGATGCTGCCGTTTGAGGGTAAGGAACTTGATGGAATTTACAGCGGTATCGATTACCTGCGCCGCTTCCATACCGATGAGGAAATCATCAAGGGTAAGCACTATATCGTCATCGGCGCCGGCAACGTGGCCATGGACTGCGCCCGCTCCGCCCTGCGCACCGGTGCAGAGAGCGTCAACCTGCTGTTCAGGTTCTCGCGCGACCTGATGGAAGCCAACGCCCACGAGATAATCGATGCCGAAAACGAGGGGGTGCAGATGCACTGCCTGGTCTCGCCGATGAAGTTCATTGGTGAAAACGGCACGCTCACCGGCATCCAGGTGCAGGACGTGACCCTGAAACCCAATCCCGGAGGACTGCCCGATTGTATCCCGGTTGAGGGAACGGTGCGGGTAATCCCGTGCGATATCGTTATACAGGCGGTTGGTCAGGGCGCAGATCTTGACGCCATCGTCGAGGCCGACGGGCTCGAGAAGACCAGATTCAGCACCATCGAGGCCAACGAAGAAACCCTTGAAACCAATCTTCCCGGCGTCTTTGCGGGTGGTGACTGCTTCTCGGGACCGCGCTTGATGATCGAAGCGATTGCCGCCGGCAGGTACGCGGCCCGCTCCATCCACTACTATGTGACAGAGGGAGAAATACCGCCCATCGAAGACCTCCAGCGTGAGATGATGCCGCCTTCCCTGGTGGACTCACTGGTCAATGTCTCGCCCATGTCTCTGGCAGCCCAGAAGCCGGTCATTCCCGTTGAAGAGCGAATCGGGACATTCGTGGAAGTCGAAGGGACGATCTCCGAAGATCAGTGCACCAGCGAGGCGCAACGATGCCTTAACTGCGGTATCTACTGTTACGACCAGGACGATCTCCCGGAGGATCAGATGAAGGTCTCCACTTCCTGTCCCAACGAGCCGCATATCTTCGAGAAACGGGAAAAGGAGAAGGTTTCCGCCTAATGCCGCAGAGGATAGGAACGGCCCTCTGGCGTACCAGGTGAATCACGCCGGCGTCTTGCGCTCGATGGCAAGGCGCCGGCCGCAATTTTTAGGCAGTGACAAGGAGGCGTGCTGTCCATGAATTTTGGCCAGCAGTTGCTGTACCTCTGCGGGAAAGGCTGCGCTCTTCTTCCTGCCCAGATCGATATTCATTGCCAGGCACTCGTTGGTGGCCGCCAGTTCACCCGTGTCAACATGGAACATGGTGTGGAAATAGTGGATTCGTTTATGGTCCCAATCCAGTAACTGCGTCTTTACTTCCACCTGTTCGTCGGCAAACAGTTCCTTGTGATAATCGACATCCATCCCCAGGGTAAACAACGAACAGCCGGTGTGTTCCTGATAGGTGAAGCCAATAGACCACTCTTCATAGACCGCGTCGGTGGCAAAATCGAAGGCCAGAACGAAGTAGGCCACATTTAAATGACCATTATGATCAATCCATTCCGGTTTGATGGTAATCACATTGCATGGACAACTCATAACCGCGACTCCAAAATTGTAGTTATAACGATAGCCTGCTTTTCTGTCGGTCCGCAGTAAGCTCCCGCATGCGTGAAAAGACATCGACGCCGATCTGGTGGTAGACATCGAGAAGATCGACCAGCACCCAATTCTCCCTGATCAAGCCTTCTTCGCAACGCCAGAAGTCGAGGCTTCTCATGGTAATCTCCTGATCACCGGGAGCGATTCCCATCCAACCGTCACCGCTTATCCTGGCGCGCATTCCCGGCCAGGCGGTAAATCCGACAAAATCACCGTCGGCAATCAGGGTCATGTTGCTGCCCCGTCCTCCCTCGCGATCGGGCATCCCCTTCAGAAAGGGAATCTGGTGCCAGTTTCTGAACCCAGACAGGCGTCTGTTGGTACCAATGCCGGCGGGACCGTACCAGGTCATCTTCGGGTGCCAGTATTTCTCCAGATTCATGGCTCGGTGGCCCCCTTCAGCGTACTTGGACAACGAATCAAGCATTTCGCGGACAAGTGTTAAACTGCTGCGGGAGAGCACTTCGTCTCGCCCCCCTTCCGTCACCCCGTTCTGCGGGGCCGGACCCGGCACCAGCCACTCAACCCCGAGAGCAGGCGCCATCGGCCAGGCACGAGACTGCATCATCACCTGCGGTATGTCCCACAGGGCCTGCATCTCGACAATTTTTCCCTGCTCCAGTCGATAGAATTCACAGAAGCGCATGAAGGTAGGGTGGAGTGTCGGGGGAATATCCAGCCAGGGCTGCTCGAACACGCCAAGATAGTAACCGGCGCAACCGACCCAATTACCGGTTTCCGCCTCCCCGGCCATGACGATGAAATCCCGCCTCTCCAGGTCGGGCCAGGCATGAATCAGAGGCTGATAGGCTTTCTCGAAGAGTGCCAACGGGCCGTTCAGGTCCTCGAACGGATAGGCGAGATGAATAGCGCATCGATCCGTGAACACCTTCTGCATCACCTCCAGCAGGGCCGGTTGCTCGCAATTGTAGAGTGCATCGCGGAAATGCTTTACGATATCCTTGTTCTGCTGATGCAGATTTTTGTCCATTGCTATCTTCCTTCCTGTCTTGATTTTGCCCATCATCCCCGTAACCAGTCCAGCAGAGCCTCCGTCACCTGTTCCGGTTGCTCCAGCGTGGGCAGATGTCCCGCTTCCCTGATCGCCACCAGTTTGCTTCCCGGAATCAACTCGTGCATCAGTTCATGACGCTCGGGCGGGCAGAGCTGGTCGCCCTCGCCATAGAGGATAAGTGTCGGTACCCGTACAGTGCGCAATGTATTTTGCTGATCGGGGCGACCCTGCAAGGCAATCGACTGGCGAATGAATACGTCATTACCAAGTCCCTGGGCCATTTCCATGCATAGTCCAAGTATTTGCTGCCTCCGCGGCCCACCGATCAAATAGAGCGGCTTCATCTCCTCTTCCATAACCTTACGCAGCCAGCCGCCTCTCACCCGAGCGATCTGCTCCTCGCGCCTGCTGCGCACGTCCTCTTTCTCAGCCAGCGGGTTGGTATCCATCAACGCCAACCGCTCAATTCGATCAGGCGACTGCCTGTAAATCTCCATGGCCACGATACCACCCATGGAAAGTCCGGCCAGGGAAAAGCGAGGCGGTGCCTGTTCGAGTACCTGCCGGGCCAGGGCCGGGATGGAATCATGGTCCACAATTGGGGCGATATGGATCGGCAGCCGGGCTGACAAAGCACCGACCTGACCGGAAAATAGACGGCCGTCGCACATCATACCCGGAAGCAGCACGAGGGGCACATGCATGGTCTTGTAAATAGTCCCTGACTCTATACTTTACAATTGTAGGCAAAGAAGCTACTATGATTGAATACGTATTCAATTTATATCTTCAATATAATCTCGTCAACACTATTTATCAACAAGGAGAGGACGATGTCCAGGCTGAACGGCAAGGTTGCAATTGTGACCGGCGGAACTAAAGGAATTGGATACGGCATTGCCGAAGAGTTTATCAAGGAAGGCGCCCGGGTGGTAATTTGCGGCAGAAACGAGGAAACGGGCGTTGCCGCGGCGGCCGAACTGCAGAAACTGGGAGGCGAAATTCTTTTTATTCCCTGCGATGTCGGCGATATCGACAGCCTTGATGAATTAGTTGAACAGACGGTTGACCATTTCGGCCGACTCGATATCTATGTCGCCAATGCCGGGATCAACGACCCCGATAAAACCCATTTTCTCGACATCACTCCCGAACAGTATGACAAGATCATGGATATCAACCTGCGCGGCATGTTTTTCGGCGGCCAGCGGGCGGCCCGCCAGATGGTGAAGCAGGGCGACGGTGGGGTCTTGATCAACATGTCGTCGGTAAACGCCCATCTGGCACTGGATTCACAAATGGTCTATACGACCAGTAAGGGCGCCATCCAGCAGTTGACCAAGGTGCAGGCTGTGGCCCTGGCGCACTACAATATCAAGGTAAATGCCATGGCGCCGGGCCCCATCGACACCGAGTTGATGCGCAGGGTCGGCTCCGATAAACAGCTGATGAATACCATACTGTCACGCACCCCGATGGGCCGCATCGGCACCCCAAACGAGTGCGGCAGGCTGGCGGTGTTTCTCGCCTCCCCCGATTCCGATTTTATTTTCGGTCAATCCATCTACAATGACGGCGGCAGGGGATTCCAGGCCTTTCCGACTCCGGGATACAAAACAATAAGCGATGAGGATTATGAGCTTTTTCTGAAGCTCACGGAGGAAAAACCATCCAGGTGATGACGGCTGGGTTGTTTATCGTAGACGTTTATTGAGAGTTGGTGTTATTGCAATGACCACAGTGCCGCTCCCTCGGAGAGCGCCCTGAGCTTGGCATAGGCGATGTCCGCATCGACAGCGCCATAGCCTGCAAAGGTGCCGAACCCGCAGTCGGTGCCGCCGATCACTCGATCGGGGCCGACGATATTGATAAAGTTGGTTAACCTCTGGGCGACCAACTCGGGATGTTCGACAAAGTTGGTGGTAGAGTCTACCACGCCGGGAACCAGCACTTTATCATCGGGAATCTCCCTTTTGCGGTCATGAAACACCTTCCATTCATGGGCGTGGCGGGGATTTGAAGCCTCAAATAACAGGTACCGTGCCCGGCTTTTCATGAGGGTCGAAAAGATCGCATCCATTGAAATGTCGCAGATATGCGGCCCCTCATAATTCCCCCAGCACACGTGCAGACGGATACGCGCCGGATCGATACCGGCAAGCGCCCCATTGAGCACATCCATATGCGATTCGGCAATTTTGACGAACTCGGACGATGACAGATCACTGAACAGCATATGCCGAGACAGGGCCAGATCGGGACAGTCTATCTGCAGGTCAAGGCCGGCGTCTGTTATTGTCCGGTACTCCCCCCGCATCGCTTCGGCCAAAGCTGTCAAGTAGTCCTCACGGGTTGCATAGTAATCATTGGGCAGGAACAGCGAAATCACTCCCGGTGAAGCAGCATTCATAAAACCGTGCGAAACACCCTGGATTTTCATAGCTTCTTTCAGATTGGCGATATCTCTGAGCAACTCATCATGGCCAAGGGAGTTGACGGGCCCCGTGCATTGAGGCCTCGCATAGGTTGGGGTGCCGCCACTTTCTGCCAGCTTCTTCAGGAGTCCGGGAAAGAGCTTGAGATCGGCGGGTACATTTCTGGGACTGTCGCCGGAAAAACCGGAATATCGGTCTTTCACATAGGTGGCGTAGGAAATTTTTGAGTTTTCGCCATCACTGACGATATCCACTCCAGCTTCAACCTGCCGGGCCACTGTCTCGGTCACAGCCGCTGCCAGGCACTCATCGAAAGCTGTATGGTCGTAGGTCTTTCCGTGTTCCCGCGCGAAGATGAAGTCCACCACTTCCTGTGAACGGGGCAGTGAGCCGACATGGGTGGTCTTGAGCCTGGTCATTGGGAGGATCCCGCTTGAGTTCTCAGTGATTGCCTAACAGAAATGATAAGTGTCAGCCGTCGATTAATCAATAGAAGGGGCGGAAGCAGCTATAAACCCGCCAATAAGTGAAGGTGTGAGCAGCTCTCGCGTCGGCGCTAAAACGTGACTGTCGGGCCCGCCGGATCATCCGTATCAATCACCCGGTACAGGCTTGCCTCGCCGGTCATGGCCGGTGCGAGTGAATGCAGCAAATTCGGAGCCACCCAGCAGGTATCTCCTGGTCCGAGGATGGTTGCGCCCTCATCCCACGACAGCTTCCAATGGCCGTTCATGATCATCAGAATCTCATGCCGCTCACTGGTGTACGGTGCATCGGTGATCGATCCGCGGCTCAGGAATTCCACCTCGAAGCCCGGCTTGTCCCGCAGTACACCGGACGCTCCGATAACCTTGCACGGCGTCTGTTTGGAAAGGGCCAGAAGATCCTGGTAGCGGGCCACATAGTCGCGGACAATCCCTTCCACCGGCGTCTCCGGGCATGTGCTGAGCACCTTCTCGGAAAGCGGCGGCATGGGATTGATTCCGTCCGCCAGCTGTTCGCCGGCTCTGGTATTTACCAGAATCCCGTCTTCACCCAGAACCAGGCCATGTTCGCGCGCCGCCTCAATGACTTGCGGTGCCCACACGACTCCGCCGCCGGCATCGTAACCGCCGAGAATCGACATGATCATGCCGTAATCGGTTCCCAAATTCTCGAATCCGCGGAACACACCGGTTGGAATATTGAAGATGTCGCCTGCTTCGAGCACGACCTCACCAGCCTTCCCCCACCGTCCCCAAAAGAAACGCCACCTTCCCGACAGCACGAAAAAGACCTCTGCTGTATGGTGGAAATGCAGGGAATTGACGCACCCGGGAGGTTGGCCGGCGGCACCGATATTGAATCCCGGCGTCTCCTTGATATGTACATGCTGCGCTGGGTTTTCCGACACTCCCTTGCCGATGATACAGAAATTTTCCTTCTGGTCCGAACCGGGGGTGTGGGCATCAAGAAAAGCAACTCTGCATGGTTCCAAGTCTCCGTAGCGAACGATGCGCGGCCGAATTTCAGTTCCCATATCTGTTACCCTGTGTGCAGGATGATCTGTTTCCATATGGAAGTTTCATCGTAGACCACATACTCACGCCGCAACCCCCACGCACCAAACTCTGCGTGACATGCCCCAAGAATATAGACCTGTGCGCCCGTCGGCGGGCCAAAAGCACCCCAGCCTTCATGCTTACCGTACAAGCTCCAGCGAATGGCGGCACGGGGCGGCATCATCTCATCGTCTCTGCCGATCTGGTGGTCTATGGTGAATTGCGCCGAGGGAAAGCTTGCCCTCAATCCGATCCAGAAGCGATCCACGGCATCGTGGGAATGAGCGGTGACACCACCCGGGTATTCAAGATGGCAGCCCCGGTCATATTCCTTCGAGATCACCGCCAGATCCGCATTCATGATCCGCTTGAGGATGCCTGCATAGCGCTGTCCCCACTCGTTGTCATTGCCTCGCCCGGTGTAGGGGCCGACCAGATCGTTGTCCGGGGTCAATGGCCGGACACATGATTCAGGCCCACCCTCCCGTTCGATCAGATCCGCAGCATATGTTTTGGGCTCAAGCCCCATCTGCCGCACGATCGCTCCCTGGTCGCGGATCAGCCACTCGTCGTTGATCTGGTTGTTGATGGCGTGGCAGTCGGCAATGATCCGGTATACGAGTTTTGTTCCAGTGGCTTTCCCGTACACGCCATCGCCCAGATGGGTCGCGGTGGAAACGATCCGGTGGGAAGACAACATGCCGTTTTCGGGGTCCCCGGACCAGATCACATCTTCTCCACACAGAGTACGATCTGGAAACTCGTTCAAGGTAGCCATGGTGGCAGCAATCACCCCCTGATTGCCAACAGCCACCGAGAACGGCGACCGGACAACTATTTCGGGTGCGTAATAGTGCTGAAGCGCGTCTATCCCACGGTCTTCCCATATTTCTCTCGTAATGCCGAAGATATAATCGGGAAAATCCTTCCACTTTTCGTCGAAGCCTTTCATATCGCCTGCCCGGCAGTCAAATCGACCGCGATTAAAGTGTGGTTGTGAAGAGATTGTAAAGCATTCAGATCATCAGCCGTTTTTAAAATTCAATTCTATTCGTGTGCCTGATGGATCATGGAAAAAAAGCTGCTCAATGTTCCAGCTTTTTACCGAGCCGTATTCATACTCGATACTATTTTTGTCGAGCAGTGTCTTGAACTCCTCGATTCCTTCACAATCAAAGGCGATATGATGCACGCACCCGGTGCTGGTATCATGGAGCCCGGGTGCCGGAAGATCAGGATTATCTGCCTCCGACAGATGCACAAGCGGGAATTCGTCTTTGTAGAGCCACGCGCCTCCAATAGGAAGATCGGGCCGAGGTCCTTCCTTGAACCCCAACAGCTCGGTGTAGAACCTTTTGACCCGCTCGATATCAGCCTCGTTGGCGACGATATTGAAGTGATCCAGTCTATTTATCCTCATAGTTGCTTCCTGCTGAGTTAAAGGTGCTCTTGCGCTCCAGGTTTGATCATTTCACGCCCCGATGGCCCCCGATCGGGTGGCTTTGATAAAACGCATGCAGTAATCATCGTTTCCGGCAATCATATCTGCGCTGAGAACCACTTCCATGACCTCCCTGTCAAGGGGATCCATAATTGCCGAATCGAAGCCATGGGCCACCATCATAGCCAGAAAGCAACGGTTGATAATTCTTCTCTGCGGCAGTCCGTAGGAGATATTGGATAGTCCACCGGTGGTGTGGACTCCCTCCATTTCGGTCATGATCGTGTGCACTGCGCTCATTACCATCCGACCATTGGTGGTATCAACGCTGATCGGTTGTACCAGCGGATCAATAAAGATGTCATCGCGCGTGAAACCGATCTTCTCAAGTTCTGCTACCAGGGTTCTGGCCCGTGAGATGATATCATCAGCTGTCTTGGGCATTCCCGTATCATCCATACACAGCGCCACGATGCGGCAATCCTTGCCCTTGAGATATTCTATCATCGGCTCAAACCGATCCTTTTCGAGACTGATGGAATTGACCATCGGTCTTTTTTCCACCAGTCCATAGGCCATCTCGAGGATGGACGGGTCCGGACTATCGAGGCACAGCGGCAGATCAGTGGCACCCTGTACCACTTCGAGAAGCCATTTCATATCCTCCTCTTCATGCCCGATCCTGGCGCCCGCATTGACATCAATGTAGGTTGCCCCGGCTTCAGTCTGCTTTTTTACATCATCGCTGATGTAGCCAGCATCACGATCGGCTACGGCCGCTTTGACCTTTTTCAGGGTCGTATTGATGCGCTCACCGATAACAGTAAACATAGTTCACCACGAAATGGGTTATAAAACGGTACGATCTGATCAGGCCAGCATGGCCTTGGCCAGCCTGCTGGCGGAACCGGCGTCGGGGGCATAGCCGTCGACACCAATCTCATCGGCAAAGTCCTGATTCACCGGAGCTCCGCCTATCATTATCTTAAGGCTGTTGCGAACACCGGCATTGATAACCGATTCGACCGTCTTTTTCAGCATCGGCATGGTGGTCGTCAACAGAGCCGAAAGCCCTAGAATATCCGGCTGATTCTTCTGAATCGCCTCTACGAAGATCTCCGGTTCGACGTCGACGCCGAGATCGATCACCTCAAATCCCGCACTCTCGAGCATCATGACTACCAGGTTCTTGCCGATATCGTGAAGGTCGCCTTTCACCGTGCCGATCACTATTTTCCCGGCGCTGCTGGTGTCTTCCTCACCCAGGTGCGGTTTGAGCACTTCAACCGCCATTCCCATGGCATGGGCGGTCATCAGCACCTCGGGGATGAACATCTCGCCCGAGCCCATCTTTTCACCGATCAGGTCCATGCCGGCAATCAGATCATCGTTGAGAATTTCGACCGCCCGCCTGCCCTGCTCCAGAGCCTCGGATACCAGCGTGACGAGTTGCTCGCCGTCACCTTCCATCAATGTTTGGGTTATCTTATTTACCTCTGTCATCATCGATCTCCTTCACTAGTTGCACTCATGAATCGGGCATATCTCGGAGTCTTCTCTATTTCCGATAGTGGTCCGTAAAAGCGTTCATCGTCTGACCGGCCAGCTTGGCCAGATCAACCGAGTCGCTCATCAGCATCAACAGTTGATAGCCCCTGTCGTATTTTTTTCGGGCCTGCTCCCAACTGCCGCCGACCGTGCCGAGGAATTTGCCGGCGCTGATGGTTTTTTTCTCTATCAATCCTATGGCTTCCTGCACTTCGGGGTGGGAAGGATCGCCAAAGTGTCCCATCGAGGTGGCCAGGTCCATCGGACCGATGAAGATTCCGTCCAGCCCGTCGGTCGCTAAAATTTCATCAAGATTATCGATGGCCTCGCCAGTTTCAACCGCGACGATCACCAGGATTTCCTGGTTGGCATCCCTCAGATAGTCCATCGAATTCTGACCGAAATAGGCGGCCCGGGGACTGCCCGCCACACCTCTGATCCCGTCGGGCGGATACTTGCAGGCGGCCACCGCCTGCCGTGCCTGTTCTCCACTGTTCACATATGGTATTAACACCCCCATGGCGCCGGTGTCGAGGATACGTTTGATGGCCACGGGATCATTCCATGGTGCTCTGACGAAAGGGACGCAGTCGGTGGCGCCCATCGCCTGAATCTGGGCTGCCAGGTTCAGGTAATCGCCGGGGGCGTGTTCCATGTCGATGATCAGCCAGTCAAATCCTGCCCGGGCCATGAGCTCAGCCGACATGGGCGAGGTCAGCTGAAGCCAGGCTCCGGCGGTGACCTGGCCGTTTTTCAGTAATCGTTTCACCCTGTTTTCCATAACTTATCCACGCTCCAGAATCTTTTTGAGTTCAGTCTGGTCCAGACTACCGTACTCCTGCGCCGCTTCATAGAGCGCCACCACATTTTCCACCGGAATGTCGTAGCCGATGTTGTGACAGGGAGCAAGAATATAGCCGCCATTGGCACCGAGGTCATGAATCCTGCGGGCCACTTCCAGCTTTAATTCAGCAACCGTCGCTTTGGGCATGATCTGCTGGACGTCAATGGCGCCATGAAAACTCAGCCGATCGCCATATTTTTCTTTGAGGCTCAGGGTATCTTCCAGCCCCTTGGTCGAGGTCTGTACCGGGTTGATGATATCGACCCCTATTTCGATCAGATCCTCGAGCAACGGATCGATTGCCCCGTCCGAGTGGAACATGATCTTGGCCTCGCTGTGGGCCTTGAGGTGCTCATTGAGGGCTTTGAACTTGGGCTTTACCTGTTCCCTGAACATTTTCGGCGACATCAACAGCGACACCTGGGTGCCCAAATCATCAGTGATATAGACGAGTTGTGCGTACTCACCCACTTCTCTGAAATAGTTGGTGTACATTCGGCAGTAGAGGTCGAGCACCTTATCCAGCAGGGCATCGGCGTATTCCTTGTTCATGGCCAGGTCCATGAAAAATTTATCGTATCCCCTGAGCCACAGGCAGGTCTGCAGAATTCCGCCTTTGATGCCGTCGGCGCCAATCACATAGTCCGTCTTCTCATAAAGCTCTTTGGCCTGCTCCCGAAGCCCGGCGAACATCCCCGGATCGTCCGGGTCGGGCCAGGGGTGGCTCTTAAGTTCCTCCATGGTTCCTTGTTTCAGAGGAGTATCGGTGATGGCGAAGTAATCCTCCATCTCACTGAAGGTCGTACCCCACATGTCGATATAACCGGCCCGCCCGTCTTTCTCAAACGTCTTCACCCCAATCCAGTGGGGGATAAGCCAGCGGAAATCAACTCCGAACTTCTGCAGCAGGGCTTCATCGGGCACTACGGTCTGGGCCATTTTGTCGAGGATTACTGAGTGATTCTGCATCCATGCGGGTTCGCCCAGATGTTCATAGAGTTTCTGATACTCGAATTTGTGCAGGGAACCGACCTGCTTGCCCATATCCACCAGCACCCGGTCGGTCGCCTCATGGTTCATCGCCTTTATGAAACGTTCTCGAGGATTCATCGCTGCTGCCTCCATTACTTCAATACGACGGGTGTAATTCCTTTCATCTTGCAGAACTGCACCAGTTCTTCCTCGATGTCGGCGGCAACGCCGGCTATATGGTTGGAACCGAACTCATCGATGATGTCTTCGATGTCCACGCTGA
>CBFCWR010000053.1:0-11994 GCA_965601575.1 uncultured Desulfofustis sp.
GCTCATCTAAAGCAGCAAAAGTGAAACCGCACAGCTTGTATTGAATACCAGACGATTAGGATGAAACAATAAATAGATGCAGGGGGGAAGGACAGAGATCCATTATCCTCTCAAGGTCCTTGTGGTTACAGTACCCTTTCGAGATATACCCTTCTGCCTTTCCCTGTTCGGTTATAATTTGCAGATGGGTGTGAAAGAACCAGTTGCCGTTTTCATGGAAATCCCCTATTTCAGCAAAAGGTCGGCCACCTGGGACAAAGGTTCCCTCGGCGGGCAGTGAATCCTTTTTGAGATGACCGTAAAGGCTGTAAAAGGTTTTGATACCCAGGCCTTCATGCCGAAGCAGGACATAGCCTCCATAGTTGCCTTCACCACTTTCATAACCGGACTCTGCTACTACTGAGTCGAGCGGCGCGTGGAGCGGCGTTCCCAATCCGACGATGATATCCAGGCCCAGATGAATGAAGCGCTGCTCAGCAACCATCTGAGGGCAGTCGCCGAGGAGCGTGTCGCGTCGTTCCAGATAAGGCGATACGCCCCAACTGTAGGATTCGCCCATCTCCTTTTCGAGCACTGCCTGGAAAGTTCGCTGATCACGTGTGTCCAGCCCCTTCAGTAGGCTACTATTGGGAGACATGTCGGCGATATAGGGATCACCTTCGAGGTGGGGGAAGATTGGAAACAGTTTTGTTTCGTTGCTGTAGACAATGAATGGATAATACATCGACTCTCTTCAGCTAGGATAATGGATGCGCAGTTGTCTTAACTAACCCGGTGACCGGGACGATAGGTTTTCCTTCCTGATCAATCGTCACTTCCCGGGGCCACTCAAAATCATCGGCCATGGAGCGGAAGTAGTCAATATCGTAGGGTCTCAGTGTTACCATGAGTTCCTGCCCGTGACCCTGAATCGATGATGTCAAACCGAAATCAACCTCACCAAGCATAGTTCTTATGACGTAACGGGGAATTTCACGGCCGCTGCCTTCCCGCCTGACCGTGGTGGCAATATCGACCACATCGTAGAGGTCAACGGGATTCTTCACATTCCAGATTTCTTGGACAGGCAGACCAGTCAGGTAACAATGATGGAACTCGATGCCCGCTTCTCGGCACCTGTAAGCGAGGCGGTGGAAGTTATCGGCACTATCATTGATGTTACCCAGAATGGGTGTGTTATTGTAGACCGTGATGCCGTAGTCGCGCAATAGACGGGTTAACCGCACGTGCTCCTCGCTGATCTCCTCAGCCACAACAAATTGTGTTTCGATTTCAACACGCAGTGGATTGACCAGGGTCAGGCTGTTCATATCTGCAAGAAGATCCATTGCCTGACGGGTAAACAGATGCGGACTGTGCTGAAAAGCAAGGCTGCGCAGCCGCAAACTGTTCACCTGTGATATACCTTTCAATCTGGTGCCCAGGTCCCTTACCGCGGCGAGATCACTGATTGTATCGGGACGTGAATAAACGACAACATCAGTGATGCGGTCATCTCCGGCAATATAATCGAGTTCGGAATCGGTTAACCCCGCGTGCACTTCCACACGAGTCTCGTGCACGCGGGAGATCGACACATGGCCGGTCGGTACGATGGAAGGAGAAATGCCCTCCTGGTCTTTGATAGTCTGAGAGAGTGAGGGTGGGATGGACTTTTCTGTTATAGTTTTGGCTGGCTTGGCCGGACGTGATCCGAGAAACAGCGAAGGATCACCGATCTTAGCCATATATTTTATATCTATTGTCCCTTCCTCGTTTACCCTGATGTTGTCAAGTTCGTTTGCCAGAGGGGCGAAATTCTTGAAGTAGTCGGGAGTGTAGGGACTCCTTATCCAGATGAAATTGTCATTTCCCTCAACTGGCTCAACAGCCCAGCCACTTGAATGCCAGTCCATCTTACCGATTGGCGTCGCCGTACAGATTCTCGGAAAGATCCTGTCTGAAAGGTGGGCCCGCAGGTAATGTGCGGCCGCGTGGCCTTTAGCTATCGGTGACCAGTAAATGCTGTTTCCGTGGATCGGACTGCAAGGGATGTAGATATAATGCAGTTCAGCCCCTGCGCCGCGCAGAAGGCTGAACAGCTTTACGAGTTCAGGTCCTTGGTCGTTGCATCCGTCAAGAAATGGAGTCTGGATATAAACGCTGATCCCATTTTTAACAAGATCAGTTATGATGTGAAGGCTTTGCGGAGAAATTTCATCCGGATGGATAAAGTGGGTCGCCAGTTCAATCCGCTTGCCCTTCTCCTGCAGCTCAAGATTCTTTCGCTTCAGATACCGCAACAACTTTTCATCCTTCGCCAGAAAGAGATCGGGGTAGTAGGCAACGGAGCGGGTCGCCAGCCTTAAGGTCTGCACATGTTCGATTTCCATCAGGCTGTCTACGGCTGTGACCATATTGATGCGGCTCATGAATGGATCGCCGCCGGTAATTACAATTTCCTTGATCTCCGGTGACTTTCTGACATGCTCAACAGCCTCGAGCACGTCCTCCGGACCTGGATTTGCCTCGTTTCTCGATTCCTTGTGTTTCCTGAAACAAAAGCGACAATACACCGGACATTCCATATGCAGGAGAAAGATCACCCGATTCTGGTACATCTGCTCCAGCAGTCCCTGGTGGAACTGCCCGATCCAGGTATTGGTATGGCCCACAGGATCGAGTTCTTCCGTGAAAGGCAGATACTGGTAAGCGACATCCCTTGAGACACGCATTTGGCGTATGGTATGCATGGACAGTCTGACCGGATAGGTATCTAAGACCGTCTGCATATCTGTCCGATCCTCTTCGGGGACAGCTATGTTAGCTGCCTTTTCCAGTGCTTCAACTGTTTGGATCGATCTGAAGCCCTCTCCCGGCAGAAGGATCTCAAGGAGAGAAACAAGCAGCATATGCGGCATCTCTATCATGTTGACGACGATTTTTTCACTGCCGTCAGCGCTACCCAACTTTTCCAGTAACTCTTGAAAAAAACCTTCGGCATTGCCGGAAAAGCTGCAGGCTTCCAGCAGTCTCGAAAATTTTTCTGATCCGCTCCCATCCCCGACAATCCGGTAAAAGTCGTTTCCTGTCAATTGCCTGGTCCCCATCTGGTCTAGAAAGAGAACAGCGGTCTGGATCAGTTTGGAAAGTGTTGCTTCGTTTGTTTCTGCAGAATGCTGAAAGACGATCTTGAGGGATTTATCGCTGGTGGTCATAAGGCCCTTTTCCAGAGTCAGGTTATTTTAAATTATCCGTTTACATTCATGAACAAATCTGCAATGTTAACTATAATAGTAAACGCCTTCCCATAATAGTGGGATACTAATTGGCCGGTATAGGAATGTCAAAAGGAAAAGACTACTTTTCTAAATCGCTTGAAAAGGGCCTCAGAATCCTTTCCATGTTTGACAACACGACCAGATTCCTGACCCAAAGCGAGGTCGCCAGGAAACTGGATCTGAACATGACTTCCACTTACCGCTACATCAATACCCTGGTTGAAATGGGCTACCTGGTAAAAGACCCGAGAACCAAGGAAATAAGACCTTCCTCCAAATGTTTGTTGTTTTGCAACAATCTACTCAGGGCGACGGACCACTTAAAGCTTATCAGAGAGGTTATTGACGGCATCCACACCCGCTGGAATTTAAGCATCGAGGTTGCGTTTGCGGTCGAGAACAGCCTAGTGCGCATTTACAACAGAGAGGCGGACGAGACCTTCACCTATCGCCTGCCTGATTCAACGACTGACTCATTTCACAATACGGCACTGGGAAAGGCGTTTCTCTCGACTTTGCCGCAAAAGGAGCTGATTGACAGGATACAGGCGATGGAACTTGCGCGCAGGACCGAAAAGACGATCACAGACAAAGACGTCCTGCGTGTTGAAATTCTTAAGACGAAAGAGCAGGGATTTGCAACCACAGCGGAAGAGTATCTGCCCGGACTGCTGGCTATCGCCGCCCCGATTTTCGACCCCATAAACGGCCAGGGGGTCGGTGCTGTCTCCTTTGATTTCTCTATAATGCAGCACAATGGTGAACAGATAAGAGAGAAATATTCCGGTTTGATTAGAAAAACAGCTGCACAGTTGTCCGAATTGGTCTCACCGCAAATAATCTTCAACCAGCAACGCAACTAATCGAGCAGAGAGATCCATGCCATTTATGCTGGACAATGAAAATAATTTTTCAGCCGTTAATATTCATGTCAACGGGGAAGATCGGGCATGAACTCCCGCAACTGGAAACCACTGGCCCTTCTTGCCCCCTCGTTGACGGCGGTCTTTCTGCTGCTGGTGATCCCGGTCTGTTTTGTCGTCGTCTACAGTTTCTGGCTTCGAGCGCCCAGCGGTGCAGACATACCTGCCTTTCAATGGGGCAATTACGCAAAGTTTTTTGAGGACTTTTTCTACCCCGGCATCCTGATCCGCACCATTCGGATTTCGCTTGAAACCGTGATAATCTGCGTGGTGATGGGGTATATACCGGCATATTACTTCTACCGCACCACCAGTCGATACAAACGAATTTTTCTACTGCTGATAATGCTGCCCTTTTGGGTGAGTTTTATTATCCGCACGATGAGCTGGATAAACATCATGGGCGACTCAGGCCTGATCAATCACTTTTTACTTCTTACCGGCATAATCGATGAGCCGATCTCGATGCTCTATAACGAATTTACGGTACTGATGGGATTGTTGATGTACCTGCTGCCGTTCATGGTCCTCAATATCTACGTTAGTCTCGAGGGGATCGATAAAAATCTCCTGGAAGCTGCTCGCAGCATGGGCTGCACTGAGTGGCAGGCCTTTAAAGAGGTTACCCTGCCCCTCAGCCTGCCCGGGGTCAGCGCCGGCAGCCTTCTGGTTTTTGTCCTTACCGCAGGAACATACCTTCCACCGATGATCCTGGGCGGTCCCGGGAATGACATGATTGCCAACCTTATCTTTAAGCGCATAATCGATACGCTCGACTGGCCGTTTGGCTCGGCCATCAGTGTAATCCTGCTGGCACTGCTGTTCATCATCGTGTGGACCTATAACCGCTACATGGGCATAAACCAGATATTCAAAAGCTTTGAGGGCAAATAACCGATGAAGCGATTTTCACTCGGATGGAACCTGATCAGACTGTACACCCTCTTGGTGTATCTGTTTTTGTTCGCGCCAATAGTCGTGGTTATCGTATTGTCCTTTAATCCGAAGCAGTTCGGAATTTTTCCGATGGAGGGAGTCAGTCTGCGATGGTTCATTAAACTGGCTCAGAACGAATCCATTCTCGCGGCATTTAAGAACTCGCTCATTCTTGGTAGTCTGACCGCCGTTATCTCTACAGCTATTGGTATTATGGCGGCCCTGGCATTTATACGATATGAATTCCCCGGAAAAAATACCCTCAACACGCTGCTGCTCTCACCCATCATGATCCCGGAAGTGGTACTTGGGGTCGCGCTCCTGCTTTTCTTGAGATTTTTGCAGCAGCCTAAGAGTTTCGCCTTGCTGCTCATCGGCCACGTGGTGCTCACCCTACCCTATGTATTGCTGATAGTTCAGGCCAGGTTGGTAGGCATAAAGAAAGAATACGAAGAAGCAGCCAAATCCCTTGGTGCAAGCCCCTTCCAGACATTTCGGGAAATTACTCTGCCGCTGCTGCTGCCGGCGATTCTGGCCGGAGCCCTGTTCGCATTCACCATCTCGTTCGATGACATCACCGCAACCCTGTTCTGGGCAACCGCCCAGAATCAGACAGTACCTGTAAAAATTTTCAGTATGCTGAGAAATTCCATCAGCCCTGAAATCAATGCACTAGGCACGGTAATGATTGTCCTGACAATTACCACGCCGCTTCTTGCCGGCTATCTCTCACGCAGGTTGTCGAAGGTAAGGGGTTAAACCAGAACTCATTGAGGAGAAAACCTATGAGTATCGTGACAAAGGAGAAACTGGATCGGCTGTACGAAGCTTATCAGGAAGGCACACTGAGTCGACGTCATTTCATCAAGTACCTTACCATGGCTGGAGCCACAATAGGTCTGCTGGGGTCTCCGTTTGGCGGTGCCATTCGTGACGCCTGGGCGGAAAAATCGATCCGCTTTGACGGCTGGGGAGGGAATGTGTCAGAAGCGTTCCGAGAACACGCCTTCAAACCATTTACCCAAAAAACCGGAATAAAGGTTATCGATGGCGAGTTCGGAGACATGAACTCGTTTCTCACTCGTGTCAAGGCCTCGTATCCTCCCGGGGGGGAATTCAATATTGCCCATTTGAGCGCGGTATTCGATTATGCCCGCTATACGGAACTGGGATTCAGCAGCGCGCTTGATGAGTCGAAAATTCCTAATTTAAAGAACGTAATGGAGTCGATGATCACGCCGCTCAGGGAAATCACCAATGGGACTCTGTCCGCGGTGCCGTATGACTTGGGTCAGACGGGGATCGCTTACAACACTGAACAAATAAGTAAGGAAAAAGCCGAGAAACTGGGTGCTTCTCTGCTCTGGGACAAGGATTTGAAAGGTAAGCTCGGCAGCTGGGGAGGCGACTTCAGAACGAATATGTGGTATGCGGCCCTGCACACCAGCCAGAGTCCAAACGACATTAAGGACCTGAACGCGGTCTGGGATGCACTTCGTGAACAGCGGGATTTAATCAAAAAGTACTGGAGCTCCGGAGCTGAGCTGATGAGCCTGCTCGCCAATGGAGAGATCTTTGCTACGGTTGCCTGGTCCGGTCGCGTTGCAGCACTGCAGCAGGAAGGACATCCGATCGGCTACCTGTCACCGGAGGGCACCTATTCCTGGATGGAATACCTCTACGTCCTGAAGGGAACGGATCTGGAAGTCGCTCAGCAGTTGCTTAATTTCATGCTTGAGCCGGCTGCCGCAATCGCAGTTGCCGAGGGTCAGAACTATCCTCCAAGCTTAGATCCAACTAAGGTGAAACTGACTGATAAGATTGCCCAGATGCCCGCCTATGATCCTACCGGTAAACTTGAAGGATACCTCTTTGCCAAACCGGCCTATTGGAATGCCAACCAGGTTGAATGGACAGAAAAATGGGACCGTATAAAGGCAGGAAGCTAAGCAGCACAAGTCCCAGGACATAGGCGTGAATATATCCGATCAGTCAATGAATAAACATAACGGGGACGGCTCATTTTTTCAGCTGGCCCCGTTATAATTTAAAAGCAAGCGGGGAAAATACATTGGCAGGCAGCAACAGGCACCCCATGGTCCGGTTCAAAGGTATCTATAAACGTTTCGGAGACGTGGTGGCAGTGGAAAAAATGGATCTTGATGTTGAGGAGGGCCACCTCGTTACCCTACTTGGCCCGTCGGGGTGCGGTAAAACAACCCTGCTGCGGATGCTGGCCGGCCTGGAAGACCCCACTGAAGGTGATATTTACATCAAGGGCACGCGGGTGAATGATGTGCCAATACATAAGCGAAATCTGGGCATGATTTTCCAGAATTACGCACTTTTCCCCCACAAGACCATATTTGACAATGTGGCCTTTGGCCTCAAATATCGAGATGTCTCCAAGGATGAGATGAGGCAAAAGGTCACCAGAGCACTTGAAATGGTTCGGCTTCCCGGTGTGGAAAACCGCATGCCGAGCCAGCTCTCCGGTGGACAGCAGCAAAGGATTGCACTGGCACGGGCCATTGTAATTGAACCGGATGTACTGCTCATGGATGAGCCGCTATCGGCCCTAGACGAAAATCTCCGCGAAGAAATGCGCAGAGAAATTGATAATTTGCAGCGGGACCTGGGTATCACCACCATATTCGTTACCCATGATCAACGTGAAGCGCTCTGTATGTCGCACAAGATCCTGGTTATGAAAGACGGGAGAAAGCAACAGGAAGGAGGGCCGGAAGATGTTTACAATGAACCGGTGAATCATTTTGTGGCGGATTTCCTTGGTCACTCTAACTTCATCTCAGGCGAGGTATTGGAAGGAGATGATAGCTATGTGAACGTGATGATAGAAACAGGGGAAAATCTGCGTGCGGTCAACAAAGGAACTTTAGAGAAAGGCGACAAGGTCGAACTGGTCGTCCGGGCCCAGCGTTTTGATGTGTTCCTGCCCGAAGAATTCTCGCCTGATGAAAAGGCAAATTATTTCCAGGGCCGCATCATCGACAGGAGTTATATGGGCGGAGAGGTCAGCTATTTTATCCGGCTGACAAACGACCGGGAAATACACGTGATATCAATGATGAGGACCAGGATATATAATACAGGCGATGATGTGTGCGTGCAAGTCTCACCTCATCACTGCCATCTAATCCCCCAAGAGCAGTGAGTGACGCCGGTCAGTCTTAAAGAGGAGTGCAGGGGTGGAACAGCTCGATCGTATTAGGCAGGGTTTCCTGAATCGCTACCGCGAACGCATTGTAACGGTTGACTCGCACACTCAAGGGGAACCGACACGGCTGATTATCGGTGGCATCGGCAGACTCCACGGGAAGACGATGCAGGAAAAAAGGGAAGAGTTTGCCCGGGAGTATGATCAGGTACGTTTGCTGTTGACCAGTGAGCCACGGGGACACCGAGATATGTTTGCAGCGGCGCTCACCGAGCCGGTAAGCGAGCACGCACATTTCGGATTGATTTACATGGATGCGGAGCGATATCCCTTTTTATGCGGCCATGCAACGATTGGTGCGGTGACCGTACTCATCGAGACTGGGGCATTGTCTGTTGGTGACGGACAGACTGTAATTTCTGTCGATACACCATCCGGTCCAGTTGAAGCCTTGGCGTCCGTCAACGGCGGTCGGGTCACCTCCGTGGCCCTGGATATGGTTCCTTCTTTTGTCCAGGGAACTGGGTATAAACTCCGCTTGCCCAATCATGGAACGATTAACGTCGACCTTGTCTGTGTCGGCGGTTTTTTTGCCATGGTTGGGGCGGAAGAACTAAATACTCCGCTGGTGCCCGAGCAGAGCCGGTATCTGACTGAGCTGGGAATGGCTATTATCGAAGCAGCCAACCAGCAACTCAGCGTCCATCATCCCCAACGGCCCGAGGTAAAAACCATTGATGTGGTGGAATTCTATGATGAGGAATCTCTCTCTGGCTGTGGACGTGGCGTGGTGATTTTCGGAGCATCTCACATGGATCGCTCCCCCTGTGGGACCGGAACCAGTGCCAAAATGACGCTTCTCCACCACCGGGGAAAGCTCGCTCCCAGCGAAAAATATGAGAACTTCAGCCTGTTGGGAACCAGTTTTCAAGGCACCATAAGGGTGACTGATCCAATCGGGCCATATCCTGCGGTAATAGCACGAGTTGAAGGGAACGCCCAGATAACCGGCTACCACGATTTTGCGGTAGACAGCCGTGATCCGTTTCCGCAAGGTTTTCTGATATGAATATTCCCGGTGGGGCATCATATCCGGATCTCATCCTCTACAACGGAAAAGTAAACGGGCTGACGGCACAGAGTCTGGTTATAAACAATGGACTAATCGTTGCAATGGGCAGCGACGATGATCTGAAGAGTTTGGCAGGGACGCACACCAAAACCGTAAATCTGGGCGGCAGACTGGTGTTGCCCGGTTTTATCGACACCCACATCCATTTCCATGAATGGGCGATGAAACGGAAGAGTCTGCAACTCGATACCGTTTCAAGTTTGGATGAGTTGCTCAAATGCGTCTCTCGGCAGGCCGCCCGCGCTCCCCGATCAGAGTGGATAATCGGTCAGGGATTCAATGAAACCAGCTGGCCGGAAAAAAGGCTTCCAACCAGAGATGACCTGGACCGGGTCTCCCCAGATCATTCGCTCCTGCTGTGGCGCTGTGACCTTCACCTTGCAGTTGCCAATTCTGCTGCGCTGGCCAAGGCCGGGATACACAAAGAAACCCCAGACCCCCCTCAAGGTAAAATAGAAAGAGATGACAACGGAGAGCCGACGGGCGTAATGCGGGAACTGGCCATCAACCTGGTAAGAGATGTAATTGACCCACCGGACATGGCGGGGATTCTGTCAGCCTATGAAGAAGCGACCCAGGCTCTACACCGGATTGGCATAACCGGTATCCACGACATTCGTCTGATGGATGACAGTGACGGCGGACGGGCGCTGCAATCGTTTTTTGAACTGGACAAGACGGGAAATCTAGGTGTACGGAGCTGGGTGACACTACCGGGCAACCGGTTAGATGAGCTCATCAGTTTAGGAATTCGATCGGGATTGGGCAGTGACCGGCTGCGCATCGGTCATGTAAAATATTTTGCCGACGGAGGCGTGGGTGCACGTACTGCCTGGATGACCGAACCATACCTTGACGCGGAGTATGGCATGGCCCTGATAGATATGGATGTCCTGGCCGGTGAAATTGAAAGAGCTGATAGGGCCGGTTTGTCGGTCATGGTACATGCGATCGGAGATCGGGCAAATAAGGAGTTGATCAGCCTATTTGAGAATTTATCAAAGACTGCTCCTCCTCAAGGGTCCATCACACCAATTTATCCACACCGACTGGAACATTTGCAGACCATACAGCCAGAAGATATCGACCGTCTTGCCAGGTTACCCCTGGCACTGGGTGTAACCCCGGCCAACATGCTTCTGGATATCGATCTGATCAATAGTGTGCTCGGTGAGCGAGGAAGGTGGGCCTACTCTTTCCGTGCGCTCAGGGATACTGGACGTCCTCTCATGTTCAGTTCCGACTGTCCGGTCTGCAATCCGAACCCCCTTCTGGGAATACATGCAGCGGTTACCAGGAAGCGTACGGACGGGACCCCACCAGGCGGTTGGTACCCTGAAGCCTGTATCGAAACGATAGATGCCGTTCACGCCTACACCTCGGTTCCAGCTCAAGTGCATGGAGCAAAAGAACTCGGCAGTATAGATCTCCAGAAAAAGGCCGATCTCGCCATCTTCAGCCGTGATTTCTTAAGTGGCCCAGTAGATGAGATATTAGATGCCAGGGTGGAAATGACGATTTTCGACGGCACCATTGTATTCCGCGATTTCTGAAAGACTCCGTTGCCTTGTATTCAATGTGTGACATCCTGGTAAATATATACGGTTCGGAGGTCCAGCATGGAAAGCATAACGATAGGATTTACGTCATCCATCTGGACCCGGTCGGTGAAGAGGCTTTGCTGCTTGAGTTGGAAAAGCTCGTGCAGCAACATGACTACCGGAAGGTGTTTGCCAAGATTCCCGCCACCAGTTGGAAATCGTTTCAGTCCGCAGGATTTATAAAGGAAGCGGAGATACCACTTCTCTTTTCCGGCCAGAGAGACTGTTATTTTGTGGGTAAATTCTTTGGAGGCAGACAGCATACGAATGAGGATTTTAGCGATCTGAAAAAAATCATCACTCAAAAGAGCCCTCTGCAAGTTAAAGAGAAAGACAGGAATGAACCGTCTCAGGTGGAAAAATGTTCTTACATTGACTCTGAAGAGCTGGCACTCTTTTACCGTGAAGTATTTGCCAGTTATCCGTTTCCCATTTTTGAACCTACCTATCTGGAAAAAATGATGCATGAGGAGGTCGTCTACTATTGTGTGAGGAACCGTGGAAAGATCATCGCCGCAGCGGCAACAGAGTCTAACCCCGGAAGCAGTTATGCCGAGATGACCGATTTTGCCACTGCCTTTGAGTGGAGAGAGCAGGGGTTGGCTTCGTCATTGTTGAATAGAATGGAGAGGGATCTTGAAAAAAATGGCATCCTGACGGCCTTCACCATTGCCCGCGCGGCATCGCAAGGAATGAATATGGTCTTCAAAAGGGGCAGCTATCACTACTCCGGTTTGCTGGTGAACAACACGCAAATAAGCGGTAAAATCGAAAGCATGACCGTGTGGTATAAGCGTCTACAGGATAGGGGCTAGATCCGCCGCCCATATATGAAATATGTATTACCTGATGCCGGAACGGTAAAAGCATCGTGGAAATTGTAAAAGCGAATTGTTCTAAAACACAGATCACCAAAAATTCTGCAATGGATTAGCTTTGTATAAAAACTGCTTCTTGGCAATCT
>CBFCWR010000054.1:0-11863 GCA_965601575.1 uncultured Desulfofustis sp.
TCCGACCCCAGCGTCCCGAACGCTGTGCTCTACCAGACTGAGCCACGTCCCGACTTCAGCTAATAAGGTTTCAGAACTTAACGGAACTTCTTAACGTGCTCGGAGATCAGCTATAACCTTAGTTGATAGCGTCAGACAGTTTGCTGCCTGCTTTGAATTTGGCGACTTTCTTCGCCGGAATCTTGATGGACTTTCCAGTCTGCGGATTGCGGCCGGTGCGAGCTCCTCTCTTGGCAACCGAGAAGGTTCCAAAACCAACCAGTGTCACCTTGTCACCTTTTTTCAGAGCGTCGGCAACGGAAGTAAGGGTAGCATTCAGCGCTTTCTCTGCTGCTGCTTTGCTAATGTCGGCCGCCCCTGCGATACTTTCAATCAGTTCCTTCTTGTTCATGAATTCCTCCCTGCTGTTTCTTTCATTTCATGAAAACAAGCGCACGGCGCTGTTTCCGTTCTCCTGAGTATGTTGCTTTAATCAAACAAAAGTGAATTGTCAAAAGAAAAAAGCCATACTTCTTACTTAAATACGGGAATCGTTCACTCCTCTATAACCCTTGGGGATAGGGACTTTTAGAGTGAACAATATCAGCATAATTGAATACAATAGCTTAATCAAGAATTAATTCGCGTAAATTCGTTGCAGCCGCTTTAATCTGTTATATTCAGCGCCTCCTTCCCTGCAGATCGAGCAGTACTGCTGTGTATCCATGGTCTTGAAAATAGGTGATAATCTTATTTCTCTCTGAAGGCTCTGCGATTCGTGCGATGTCATCTGAAAGAATTTCAACAATCACCCTCGTGCCGCGTGGCCGAACCCGGCAGCCATGGTACCCGCAACGGTGGAGAAACCCTTCCATGGCTTCAATGGAGCGCAGCTTCTCATCGACGATATCGGTGCCAGTTTCGATTCTTGTGGCAAGACACGAATTGGAAGGCAGATCCGCACAGTTGAGTCCAAGTGATTCCGCTGCCCGCCGAATATCCTCTTTGTGAAAGCCGGCCCCTACCAAAGGAGAGACGATCCCCAACTCCTCGAGCGCTTTCAAGCCTGGCCGGTCGTCCTGCAGGTCATCGCAGTTGGTGCCGTCCAGCAGCACATCTGCCTCGATACTGGTCAGTTCATCAAGAAATTGGCGATAAATATGTGTCTTGCAGATATAACAGCGATCCCTGCTGTTCTTGACAAAAGCGGCCTGGCTGAAGGGATCTACCGCAACCTTTATTACCTGTACCTTGTCGCCAAGTTCGTTGGCCAGCCTGTCTTCGATGGTCCTGCGCAGCTCCGTTGACTGCAGCTTAGAGTCGCCGAAAAGGATGACCACCTTATCAGGTCCGAGTGCGCGGACACAGGCAGAGGCGAGAAAGGTCGAGTCAACGCCGCCGGAACAGGCCACGCCGACTTTGCGGTAGCCGCTCAGAAAGCGGATAAGGTCTTCATACTTGCGCTGGAGTTGTATATCCATTGAGATAGCGTTGACCGATGTTCATGGGCTGAGAAGGTCTGCTCAACACAAAGATGTGGGGAAGGCCATATTGCCAGGGCCTCACCCTAAAGTGGTGATGGATAGCGGCCCGTATCGACTCGCCTGAAGAGCGAATTCTTTTTCATGAACATGGGTTAAGTGGATGGGCCGGGCAAAGTCATGGCCGGTTCGTGCAGGGTAAAGCTCCCCTCCTCTATCCATGCTTTCAGGGTTTCGGCAATTTCTCTGGCCTTGGCTACGCTTGAAAGCGGTGCGGTTGGAACGTCCACCCCGTTGACCTCGATGGTCCCGCTCTTCAACTGGGCGTAACTCACTTCTCCGTATGTACGGGCGATGCCATTGGTGTAATCGTAGCCATAATCGACCACCTGGGTAAAAAGTTCCTCATCACTTATGCCGGCACAGGCGGCCATGTTGCTGTCGAGAATTGGAATCGGCACTCCGAGGCCAACCGCCAGTGAACAGCCATAGCCAAGCAGAGACAACCCCTTGATCCAGGCGGCATCCATCTCCTTGAGATCGCCCTGGACCATCATCGTTCCCGAGGGCCTCAGGGGAGCACCTTTTGGCGTACGGGGGGCGTCGGGGTTGTGCTGGGTGCCGTTCCAGGTAACGTAGCCGACAGCTCCGCCGAGAAATATCCTGGTGCCAATGCCGATGGTTCTATAGAGTGGATCGTTGAATAGCGGGCTCAGTTCACCGGCACTGCAGTAATTCGCATTTTTTCCCTTGGGTTTGAGCATTCCCATGTAGGTGTGCACTACCTTGTCGGAAAGATTTATCGCGCAATTGTAGTTTTGATAGCCGTTACGCGGATTGCAGAGCAGCGCATACGGAAGTTCCTGGAGGGTCACTTCCTTTTTCATTTTTCTCCCCGCATAACAGTCGGTGCCATAACCTTTCGCTTCGAGAAACACCTTCTTGCCTTGAAGCAGGTCCTCTATGACATGCCCCCCGCCATAACGAAACTCTCCGGGATATATCTTGTTCAGCGGGTCGTCCTCGGCTGGTTCGGTGGCGCCCAGATAGGCATCTACCGCAGCGATACCTGCATAGGCGGGAACTTTATTTATCCAGACTTTAGAGGCCTTGATGGTGGGCACCATTTGACCGAAATTGATAAATATGCCCGAGGAACACATCGGTGCGAAAGTACCCGTGGTCACCACATCGATTTTCCTGGCAGCGCCTTCGGCGCCCTCTTTTTTCACCACTTCTACCATCTCTTCGGCAGTGATCACCACCGCCTCGCCCGCTTTGATCCTGGCGTTAATCTCTGCGTATGTCTTCTTGGGCTCTTCACTCATTTTCATTTCCGCCATGCTTGCTTGATTGAACTTACCGAATTACCCTGATAATGGTATAACGATTCCAGAAGTTCTTTCTATACCAATCTTTTAGTGCTTGACATAGATTTTTCTTTCTCATAGTAACTACGAATTCTCTTTATAACCGCGGCAGGCGCAGCCTTTCCGTGATACTAACAATCACTGCGGCCCAACGATGATCGACAATTCTGAACAGATTAAAACGATTCGCGAGAAGATTGATTCCATTGACGACCACATACTCGATCTACTAAAGCAGAGAATCCAGTGCGCCATTGATATTGGTAAACTCAAGGATAAAACCAAAAGGGCAAAATGGGATCCGCTGCGGGAGAGGCAGATTTACGAGCGTTTACTGGCTGACAACAAGGAGTTGTTTCCAGAAAGGGCACTGCGCTCGATTTTTCACGAGATCATCACCACCTGCAGATTATCCCAGAAAAACATTGTGGTTTCCTATCTCGGTCCCGAGGCCACCTTTACCCATCAGGCAGGAGTCAGATACTTCGGTCATTCGGCGGACTACAAACCGCTGGAATCCATTGACGAGGTGTTTGCCGAAGTCGACAAAGGACGCACCGCCTATGGAATCGTTCCGGTTGAAAACTCGATTGAGGGCGCCGTATTCTCCACCCTTGATTCCTTCATGAAATACAAGGTCCAGATTTGTGGTGAAATACGATTGGAAATATCCCACAACCTGGTGAGCAAATCGGGAAACATCGAGGATATCCAGACCGTGGCCTCGCACTCCCAGGCGCTGGCCCAGTGCCGTGAATGGCTTCGCAAGAATATGCCTTCGGTACCGACCCTGCCGGTGTTCTCAACCGGTGCCGCGGCGGAAATGGCTGCCAATAATCCTAATATCGGTGCCATTGCCTCATCACTTGCCATTAAGACGCATCAACTCCAGGTGGCCGTCAAGGGCATCGAGGATTACCAGGGGAACACCACGCGTTTTCTGGTGATCGGCAAAAAATCGCCGGAATACAGCGGTGCAGACCGGACCTCACTGCTCATTGGAACCATGGACCGCCCCGGCGCTCTCAACGAGATCCTGACCGTGCTTTCCAAAGCAGAAATCAACCTGGCCAAAATAGAGTCCCGACCAATCAAGGGCAAGCACTGGCAGTACCTGTTTTTCCTCGACATGATGGGCCATATCGAAGAAGATCGAATCAAGGAGGGCTGCGAAAAAATCAGGGGGTTATGTACCTACTATGATTGGCTGGGGTCCTACCCCAGGGGGGACGAGCAGGCATCGACCTACTGAAAACCTGCCTCACCCAGCTCGATTCTGATAAAATCATCAAGCGTGCATGAGAGATGATTGTTCTTGGCATTGAAACCTCGTGTGATGATACCGCCGCTGCCGTCCTTGACAGCGATGCATTGGTTCTTGCCAATGTCGTTTCAAGCCAGGATATTATCCACCAGCGCTTCGGGGGCATCGTGCCGGAACTGGCTTCACGGCGGCACATGGAATCTATCACCCCCATCGTCAACGAAGCGATGGCCCGATCGGGCATGACGCGTGACGACATTGAGTTGATCGCTGTCACCCGTGGACCTGGTCTCATAGGATCGCTGCTGGTTGGCTTCTGTTACGCCAAATCACTGTCCTATACTCTGGGTATCCCCTATGTCGGGGTCGATCACATGGCCGGCCACCTGCTTTCCGTCTTCCTCGAAAAATCCACACCTTCATTTCCTTACATTGCCTTGATCGTCTCGGGAGGTACGACCTCACTGTTCAAGGTTGAAGACTACAACCGCTTT
Source organism: uncultured Desulfofustis sp. (assembly GCA_965601575.1). Lineage (GTDB taxonomy): Bacteria > Desulfobacterota > Desulfobulbia > Desulfobulbales > Desulfocapsaceae > JABDQA01. Next base: position 4,589 of record CBFCWR010000054.1, read on the forward strand.
CAACTCCTGGGCAGAACCCGGGACGACGCAGCCGGTGAAGCCTTCGATAAGATTGCCAGATACCTCGAGCTCGGTTACCCTGGCGGGCCTCTCGTTTCGCACCAGGCCGAGGGTGGAAAAGCTTTGGCTTTAACGCTTCCCCGGGCCTGGCTCGAGGAAAATTCGCTTGATTTCAGTTTCAGCGGCCTGAAAACGGCGGTGATAAATCATTGTCACCGGATAAAGCAAGTGGGCCGGATCTCCGTTCAGCAGATCATGGACACCTGTGCATCGTTTCAGCAGGCGGTGATTGACGTGCTAGTCGAAAAAACTATTAATGCCGCCAAGATCAACGACATCAGCTCGGTGGTGCTTGGAGGAGGAGTTTCGGCCAACCGGTCGCTCAGAGAACAGATGAGGGTGCGCTGCGCCAGCGAAGGAGTGGAACTTTATCTCCCGGCCATCGAAAATTGTACTGACAACGCGGCGATGATAGCCTTTGCCGGGGTTCAGCAATATCGGGCCGGTGACAGGGGCGGAGTTGACGACGACGTCTATTCGAGGTCTGATCTCGGCAGATAATTAAGATGAATATCGCGCGGACGGGTAAATACTATTTCCTAAAATTGCTCAGGCTGCGGGGGACCCCGCAGTCCATCGCCATGGGCGCTGCCATCGGGGTATTCATCGGGCTGACCCCGACCATTCCGTTTCACACCATTACCATCCTGGCCATTTCGGTGGTTACGCGAACCTCGCTGATCGCCGCCCTGATTACCTCAGTGGTGGTCTGCAACCCCTTGACCTACATTGCCATTTATTATTTTTCTCTACTGCTCGGCAATCTCGTCACGCCCTTTACCCTGAACTGGGACAAAATCAAATCGGTGCTCAATGTGGTGCTCTCCGACGGCTCCCTGGAAACCAGAATTCAACCGCTGCTGTCGATGGGCTACGAGGCCACCATCGTCATGCTGGTGGGCGGAACGGTGCTGGCTCTGCCCTTTGCGATACTGACTTATTACTCCTGTCTCTTTCTGGTGATTTCCTATCGCAGAAAGCGCCGACAGAAGCAGATTCTTAGCTGAAGAAATGGCGGAAAATACCAGAGATCTGCTGGGCGAACATGGCCTCGCGCCGTCAAAGAAGCGAGGGCAGAATTTTTTAAAGCACAGGTCAACCGCTCTGCACATTGTCACCAAGGCAGGCTTTCACCGCGATGATCACATTGTTGAGATAGGGGTGGGCCTTGGGGCTTTGACTCGCTGCCTGGCTGAGCAGGTCAGACACGTCACCGGTATTGAGATAGACCGGGGCATCGTCGCGTATCTTGAAGAATCGGCGGCGTTGCCGGACAATGTGTCGCTCATCCACGAAGATATATTGAAGTGCGACTTCGACTTACTTAGAGCGAGGGTTTCTGCACCACTCAAGATCATTTCCAATCTACCCTACTCGATCTCCAATCCCTTCATCTTCAAACTCATTGACAACAGAGCCCTGATTGAGCGGGCGGTAATTCTCCTGCAGAAAGAGATGGCCCTGCGACTCACTTCTGCGCCCCATTGCAAGGAGTATGGAATCCCCTCGGTGCTGGTGCAGAGTTGTGCCCGGGTGCGACGGCTGATGGAGGTCGGGGCGTCTGAATTTCACCCCCGGCCCAAGGTCGATTCTCTGCTCATCGAGATACAGTTCGATCCTGAGAGATCAATTCCAGACCGCTTCGAAATACTGCGGGACATGGTACGCGCCGCTTTCAGTGCAAGAAGAAAAACACTCGCCAACAATCTTACTGCATCGCTGCCAGCCGATATTCTCGGATCGATGGAAAAATCTCAGAAGAGATCGCTGATAATGAAAATTCTTGAAGCGACCAACCTGCGCCCGGATGTGCGCGCAGAGAATGTCACGGTGGAAGAGTTTCAAAGACTCGCCGAGCGTATCTCGAAATTGCGTTGAGATGGAAAATTTCGTCTACCACCATCCGGTTAAAATAATCTTCGGCAGCCAGGCGCTCGACCAGTTGGATCGCGAGTTGACCGACTTCGGACGCAGGGTACTTCTGGTCTACGGTCAGAATTCTCTGGTGAGAACCGGACTGTACAGCCGGATAACCGACAAATTGGCTGGTTCAGATGTAGAAATCATCGACTATGGAGGCATCCGCCCCAACCCCACGCTGTCCATTGTGCGGCAGGGTATTCAGAAAGCCCGGGCAGCTGATATCGAGGTGATACTCGCCATCGGCGGGGGATCGGTAATGGACGCTGCCAAGGCAATTGCTGCCGGTGTTGGGGTGGATCACGATGTCTGGCAGTTTTTCAGCGGCAGAAAAAGCGTCCGCCAGTGTCTGCCGCTTATCACCGTACCGACCGTGGCCGGATCGGGTTCGGAGATAAATCACGGCATGGTGATCACCCATGATGAGTCTCTACTCAAATTCGGTTTTGCCCATCGTCTTCTTTATCCCCGTGTGTGTCTCGCAGATCCAGCCCTGACCTGCACCGTGCCGGCAGCTCAGACCGCTTACGGCTGCGTGGATGCCTTATCTCACTGCCTGGAGCCTTACCTCACCACTGGGGCTGACGGTATCGAATTCCAGCGTAGATTTCTGGAAAGCAGCGCCAGGACGCTTATCGAAGCAACTCGTGGCTGCCTGGACAAACCCGACTATTATTCCCATCGAGCCGCGCTGCTCTGGAGCTCGATGATGGCCATGTCCCCGCTGTCCGCCGCCGGTCTCGGTCGCGTCTATCATTGCCTGCACGTGCTCGAGCATGGGATATCGGCGCACCATGATGTCCCCCACGGTGCGGGGCTGGCCGCCCTGCTGACCAGCTGGCTCACCAGCTATCAGAAAGATTATAGTGCATCGATGGTACGGTGGGGCGAAAAAGTTTTCGGCCTGGGCGGTGCTGAAAAATCTTCAGCAACTATTGATGCGTTCCGCGGCCTTCTTGAGTCGTTTGGCGTCCCGCTCTGTCTCGGTGATCTCGGTCTTTCAGAGAAGGATCTTGGCGCTGTCGCCGCACACGCCGCAGCGCAACTGCAGGTTCGGAGAATTCCTGGGCTCGACGAATCCAGAGCCCTGAAGATTCTCAAAAAAGCCCTGTAAAGCTGGTGCTGCGCCCACGCTCACCCCGCTCTGAGAGCGTCAACGAGCTCTGAGATATCTTCCAGATGATCCACTTTCTTAACCAAGCTGATTATTTCAGCGCACTGCGATTCCGGCAGTACCTGGCTGGCCAGCGAGGTGAATTTGGCGATCAACTCATCCCAGCTCAGAGGATTTTCGGGGTCGCCTTTGGGGTGTTCGAGTCGGTATTCAAATTCTCCCCCATCGGTGGTTTTCACCGATACCCTCGCCGGCCATTTTGCCGGAAACTCACGATCCAGTTCAGGATCTCGTGCACAATTGACCCTGTTCATGAACGCTCTCACATCTTCGCTCTCGATTTCCTCGAGACTATAGCGCTCAAGGGATGCATCTTTTCTCAGAACCGCAAGTGCTGCGCCAAACGGCATGGAAAACTGGGCGTCGACCACCGATCGGGGATCGCGTTTTTTGTCAATCGGGTCGGCCACGAGCGCAAAACCGGCATCCAGAATGGCGATGTCAACCCGGGAGATATCCTCGGGGCGTAACTCGTGCTTCTCCATAATCGCCCTGAGACAATCGATCGGGCCTTGTTTGTAGCGACAGCAGGCGTGGGGTTTTATGGATGTTTTCAATACTTCCCAAGGATCTGCCCATCCTCGGAGTACATCATCAGGATTTGACTCACTGGAGTAGCCATGGAGGAATCCTAGTTTCCCTTCGATAATCGAAGCGGGGCCGGTGAATCCTTCCCGGGCCAGCTCGGCAGCAACCATTCCGCTGTGAGCAGCCCAGCCGGCATGAAAACGCTTGGTATATGAACCGTCGGAGAGAAACTCGAGCGATCCGGCGGCCTGGGAGCCGGCGATGCCAAGGGCATGGGTGAATTTTTCAGCGCTCAAATTCATGATCCTGGCCGATGCCGCCGCTGCACCGAAGGCGCCGCAGGTTCCGGTGGGATGAAATCCCTGTCGATAGTGGGCGGCGGGGCTTAAGGCGATGCCAAGCTTCACCATGAGTTCGTAGCCGATCACCATGGCGGTCAGCAGTTCTGCTCCGCTGCTTTTACATTGACAGCCTGCGGATAAGACAGCCGGGACAACCGCAACGGCCGGGTGAAGTGACGCACTGTTGACCACATCATCCAACTCCAGAGAATGGGCCGCGGTACCCATCGCCAGTGCGGCAAATGATGGTTCGCTTCTCAGCTCGGTGCCGATAATCGGAACTTGCTCCTGTTCGCTACACTTTCTTTTTGCGAGCCGAAGGACGGGAGTGGTGGAGGCTGACAATGTACCGCGAATGGCACACCCCAGAAAATCGAGCAGAAGATAGCGAGCGCGATCAACCACCTCATCACTGAGACTCGAAAAATCGCTACTGGCGCATGATTCAGCTACCTGACGGGTGAGATCTTGACCGGGCGTTGCCATGGTGCACCTCTTGGTGGGAGGAGAAGTGGTGTGTTATTCAGGAGAAAACCCCTTTTTGGCCAGAGCGATGAAATGGGCCACATCAATCTCTTTGGGGCAGACGTGGGAACAGGCCTGGGACGTGTGGCATCGATAGACGCCCTGGTCACTGTAGATCTGTTTGAACCGTTCTTCCTTCTCCTGTTCCCGCGGGTCAAGCACCCGAACGATTGTGGCCAGCATGGCGTTGGGCCCGAGGAAGGTTCTGTGGCTGCTGATGCAGGCTGCGGAACAGCAAAAGCAATTTATGCATCTGGTGGCATCGACGTAGTGTTCGAGCTGATCCGGGTTGATCTGGTGCTCTTCTGCCGCCGCCCCCTGGGGCAGCGGCTCGATGATATACGGCTTAACGCTGTTGACCCGCTCGTAGGCCACATCGGAATCCATGACAAGATCGCGAACGACCGGGGCGACGCCGAGGGGTTCCAGGGTGAAGGTTGAAGTCCCGAACATGGCAATGGCATTTTCGACCAGCAGCTCACAAGCCAGCATTGGCCGGCCGTTTATCTTCATCGAGCAGGTTCCGCATTGACCGTGTTCGCAGGACGAATTCCAGGTCAGGGTCGGATCCTGCTCATCGTTGATCATCCTGAGCAGATCCACAAACCGCATGATCGGTCCGGCCTTCAGTTCATAGCTCTGATATCGTTGCTCCGCGTCGCCGGATTCCCTGCGGGCTATTCGTAGGGTGAGATCGTATAGTTTTGACATAACCTTGCCAGGAAAAAATTAGGGTTTTCATTCAGGATCGAGACGGGTGCGGAAATTGTCCCCCAGGCATAAACTTACTGTTTCCAGGATAAAATTTAGACTCGCATCCCGGAAATTCGAAAAAAAGATAATTTTTCAAAGTATCCGTAAACTCGAAAATTCATTAGTAACGACGCTCTATAAAACCGAATTTTTCACTGTTCTCACCTCCAGCTTCGAACAGACTCATATCTATTTCCCGCTGAGAGATGCGGCACGTCCCCTGGTGATCGATGGCAATCAGGGTGTGATGATTAAATTCATCGAGCCGTGAGGGGTAATCGTCTCTGAAGTGGGCGCCCCTGGATTCTTTCCGGTAGCGTGCCGCGTGGCAGATGGACGTGGCCACCAGCAGGAGATTATCAAGTTCCCAGCGTTGCAGCAGTTCCTGGTTCATGGACAGCTGCCGATTGTCTATGGAGATATTTTCCGCGCGCTCCTTTATCTCTTGGATCGTGTCGATTGCCTCCGACATGGACTCTTCCGTTCTGAAGACGCTGACCTTGTCGGTCATTGCGGTACGCAGCTCAGATCTCAATATACCTATGCTTTCGCTGCCGCTGCTGTCCAGATAACCGCTGAACTTCGATCTGAAGATTTCGGGATCAGGGGCACGATACGTTTTGCCCCCCTCGTGCAAATATTGCAGAACCCTTCTGCCGACGATGCTGCCCATGGTAATCAGCTCCAGAATGGAGTTGGTCCCCAATCGGTTGAAGCCGTGAAAACTTGCGGCAGCACATTCCCCTGCAGCGTAAAGCCCACCGATCACCCGGCGCTGGTGATCTTCAACTTCACCCCAGACGTTGGTGGGAATACCACCCATGTGATAGTGATTACTCGGCCGCACCGGGCAGAGATCCTTTTTGGTGTCGAGATTAACGTAGCGTTTGAAGAAACTGGAGACCTCCGGTATCTGTTTTTCATGCACCTCGTCCGGCAAATGGGTGAGATCAATCCAGACGTGAGCGATCTGGTGGTCGGGATTCATGATCCCCCTGCCTTCGCGAATCTCAGATTCGATTGCTCTGGCCACCAGGTCCCGGGGTGCGAGTTCCTTCATCTTCGGTGCATAATCGATCATGAAGGGATCGAGCGTCCTGTTTCTCAGAATACCCCCGACCGAGCGCAGGGTCTCACTGGCCAGAATGCCGGGACCGACGATACCGGTTGGATGAAACTGCACCGCCTCTGGATCCATCACCGGAAAGCCGGACTGCAGCAGTAAGGCCAGACCGTCCCCGGTATTCTGTCTGCAGTTGGTAGTGACCCGGTAGACCTGGCCGCTGCCGCCGGTGGCGATAACGGTCGCCTTGGAGAGAATTCTGATGAATGAGCCTTCTTTCTGCTGCAGGGCGATCACTCCATGACATTCACCGTTTTCGATCAGCAGCTCGACGCCAATGGTCTGATTGAAAAAGCGAATCCCCTTCTTCAGTGTTTCGCCCCAGCTGGTATCCATGATTCCTTTTCCGGTGCGGTCCGCCTCAAATACGGCGCGATATACCGAGGATTCACCAAAATTTCTGGTATGGCCGCCAAAGGTTCTTTTGCTGAGCCTGCCGTCTCGGTTTCTGGAAAAGTGCATACCCCGGTTCTCGAGCCAGAGAATCTGCTCCCAGGCCGACTCGCAGATGAGCTTGACCACGTTCTGGTCGGCGGTGCAGTCGGACCCCTTCCAGGTATCGAACATGTGGTAGATCGTTGAGTCGAGGGAATCCTTGGGGTCGACGGCGGCCAGCCCGCCCTGGGCGGTCGAGGTGTGGGATTTCTGCGGGTGGGTCACCTTGGTGAGGGCCACGACCTGCGTGGTCGGCCGGGTTTCCAGGATCTCAGCCGCGCACCGCAGCGCCGCACCGCCTGCCCCGATTATCAGAACATCACAGCTCAGCGTTGTGTCGATATCTATTTTCACTCTACTCCCTGTAGCAAAATCATCGCTTCAAAATGATCTCAGCAGAGAAATCCCCTGCAGGC
>CBFCWR010000055.1:0-11825 GCA_965601575.1 uncultured Desulfofustis sp.
GGCGAATTTCTCTTTGTTCGAAACTTTTCTGGCTTTTAATGCCTTGTCAGCGGAACCGCGATTTACCTTAACCGCTTTTGGGAGGACACGTAAGTGGAGCGGGGTTGAGGAGGTTGCCTCTCCGTCTATGTTCACCTCAAGATGCGGGGTCGGCTCGATGATCATCTCGGACGACTTTATGAGCCCCACCGAAGGCGGCAGCCGTCTGGAATCCGGATCGGAAAAGATGCGCAGCCAGAGCAGTTTCATATAGTCGACGATTGAAATCGGCGCGATGACCACCGTCGACACCATCGCATCTTCGTTGGAACAGTCATTGGCGATCATTCCCGAGGCATAGCTGAGCTCCGGGGTTTCTAAAATTACGCAGCCGCAGGCGGCGGTTGAGGTTTGGTTCTTGTTTGTCCCGTGCGTGGAGAGTTTGTACGGCAGCAAGCGAAGTGACGTTATTTTCTTCAAGGCGTCCTTCAAAATAGTCAGCTTGCCGGCCGTTATCGGGTTGTCAATCAGTGGCACCCAGCCGACGACGCCTTTGAACAGGAGGATACGGTCATTGCAATAGACGATATCAATCTGAGATGGTTCTGAGCTTAAAGCCAGTGAGATCATCTCCTGTGGTTCACTGGGGATGAAATAGCAGCGCTTGAGAGCCTTTTGGGCATCGAGGGGCAGGAATCCTACGGTGAATCCGTAATCTATGGAAAATTGCAGCACTTCTTTGATGATATCAAGTTCTGCAGCGACAACTACATGGGTGGTGTCCTTCAGAAGAGAGGTACTGTTGTCACGCAGCTCATCGATGGAAACGGGCGAGATGGTACAGCCATGGACGTTGTTGAGCATGTCGTCCAGGTATATCTTGCCCGATTCCGAATAGACAAATAGCGAGGAGTCAACATACCCGGACATGGCTCAATCCCTCTCCTGTTCGAAATTAAACGGTGAACAGTGCCTTTTTTATATCTTCCTTCTGGTCCTCGTTATATTTTTCGAGTTTCTCCATCTGTTCATCGTCAAGCGTTTCCTGGACCTTGTCGTAGAGATCTTTAGTCATCGTCTCAAGGTCCTGTTTGAATTCGTTCCAGTCCTGGGCTCCCTCCTTGGCGACTTCCTGGATCTTGTCTGAGAGTTGATTGAAACTGTCTTCAAGCACCGGCTTGATCTTCTGGGCCTGTTCTTCGGTCAGGGCCAGAAGATCATTGAGTTCAGCGATCATCTTCTCTTTTGCCTTGTCGATCGCCTCCTTGTCAATTTTGGCCAGTTCTTCCCTGAGCTTCATGGCCTCTTCGCTGGATAAAATGTCCTTGACCTTCTGCTCCGTCTCCTTGGACATTGAATCGAATTTTTTGGTCAGCTGGTCAAGCTCCGCATAGCCTTTATCGACTGATTCCTTGAGTCCTTCGGCCATTTCTTTGGATTTTTCTTCAATGACCGGTTTGAGCTGTTCCCATTTTTCCCTTGACAGATCGAGCTGTTTTTCCATTTCGGAGATGATCTTTTCTGAATTGAACTCCTCAGACTCTGAAGCCCTGAGATCTGTCGTCACGATCAGAGTGGTGAGCAAAAGAAACAGCGTAAGAAATAAAGAAGTGGACAGTTTATTCATGGTAAACGCCTCCTTAGCGTGAATGTATTGCATCATGTGAGTGATTGGGATAGGGTGGAAATCCGTTCTCGAACTAAATTTAGATATAGTTCTGAACCTCAAGGAAAGCAATAACCTTCAGCAATTATGAACGAGAACGGCAGGCATGCACTATTTTGGCGTCAACGTTAGGTATTCCAGGCGACTCAGTCCGAAAAGATTGATTGGCAAAATTTTGAGAGATTTTGGACTTTAATTCAGGTTCATCATGTTGATATGTCCCTTGCCCTGTTGACCATCTTCGGTTCTTCTTTCGTCATTGCCCTGTCCGGTGCACTGATGCCGGGTCCCGTGCTGACCGTGACGGTGAGCGAAAGTGCCCGTCAGGGTGCCAAAGCGGGACCTTTGATGATCTTCGGTCATGGACTGCTCGAGCTCGCCCTGGTGCTGGCGCTGCTTGGAGGATTAGCCCCCTTCTTCACCAGAGACGAGGTCTTCATTTTCGTCTCTTTGTTGGGGGGGGCGATATTGCTGTGGATGGCCTGCATGATGTTCAGGGAACTTCCCGGCCTTAAACTGAAACTGGAGGAGGATGACCAGAAACCCAGGAGTCTGATTTTGTCCGGCATTCTGCTCAGCCTGGCCAACCCTTACTGGTTTATCTGGTGGGCGACCATCGGCATCGGCTACATCATGTATTCCGTGAAATTCGGTATACCCGGCATCGTTGCCTTTTTCACCGGCCACATTCTCGCCGACCTGGCCTGGTACAGCCTGATCTCTTTCGGTGTCGCCAAAGGCAGGAATTTTTTCACCGACAGATTTTATCGTCGGTTGATAGGTGCCTGTGCTTCTTTTCTTTTTGTCTTTTCCTGCTATTTCTTCTACAGCGGGCTGGAAAGAATTATCTGATCAGTCACACCCGCTTCCACTTCCGGTACACACCTCGCCGCAGCTCTTCCTGCGTTTTTTCATCAGGGAACCTTTTCTGTTCTCGTAGACCAGCGCCAGTCCTTCCTCGATGAAGCCCGTGGCCTCAATCGGCCTCACCCCTGATTTCTTCAATATCTCACGCGGGGTTTCACCCATGCCACTGATCAGCACTGCCCTGCAGTCGCTCAATATCCGGGCCAGTTGATGCCATCGTTTGATGCCGCCGCCGGCGGCAGGAGCACTCCTTTCTTCAACTTTTCTGTACCCCTGATCCGACCTTTCCCAGATCTGAAACATTCTTGCCTCTCCGAGGTGCTGGTTGATCAGCACCCCTTCCCGGCTGGCGACGCCGATATAGGGGCGCTGATCAGGAGGAGTTCTTGGTATGGTTGCACAGGAGGTCAGGCAGCTGCGAAACTCGTCCGTCCGATCGTCATCGAGCAGCCCGACCGCATCAGCTCTACACCTCGTGCAGTGGCGCATCTGCGGCAGATATTGTTCTGCCATTGTCCTGATCCGCTCCATCATCTCTTTAGGAGGCTGTTCGATATGCCCAAAACTTGTAGTGACGTTTGGGAACATGGCCATGCAATTGAGCAGATCAACACCGAGTTCCTTCATTCTCTGAGCGACTTGTTCGACATGATGATCATTTACCCCGGGGATGACGATGCAGTTGGCTTTGACGACAATATCGTGTTGTTTCAGCCTTTCGATTGCTTCAATCTGTCTGGCAAGCAGTAGTTCCGCGGCCTGCAGTCCACGGTATACCACTTTACCGTCTTTGACCCAGCTGTAAATCCTGGAGCCTATTTCCGGATCCACCGCACAGACCGTGATGGTCACGTGGGAGACGCCGATCTCACCAAGATCAGCGATATAAGGTCCAATGCCCATACCGTTGGAGGAAACACAGAGCATCATATCCTTGTGAGACCTGCGCACGGCTCTGAGGGTGGCAATGGTTTCTCTACCATTGGCAAACGGATCACCCGGTCCGGCAATCCCGGCCACTGTTATCCTTGGTTCGGCCTGCCGCACCCTGTCCAGGTAAACAGCTGCCTGCTCCGGAGTGAGCACCGTACTGGTGACGCCGGGACGCGACTCGTTGACGCAGTCATATTTACGGTCACAAAAGTTGCACTTGATGTTGCATTTTGGCGCCACCGGCAGGTGTACCCTTCCATACTGTCCTTTAGCATCTGGATTGAAGCAGGGGTGTTTGTCCAAGTCGAGGTGAGATAGTGATTTCATGATTATTGGTCAAGTCTGAGATGGATCACCTACATGTAACTGTAGCCGACATCTGAATCGTTCTGTTTTTTCTCGATGAAGGTATTGGCGATACTGTCGAAAAGCTGTTGTGCACCGTGATAACCCAGGTGCAGAATACGCTGTCCGCCGATTCGGTCATGAACCGGGAAGCCCACTCGAATCAGCGGAATGTTGTGCTTTCTGGAGAAATTGTAGCCTTTCGAGTGCCCGATCAGCAGGTCGACGCCAAGTTGGACGGCACGTTCTTCGATATCGTAAAAATCGACGCCCTCCCTGACCAGCGGATTCACATCATCGTAATCCGCCAGTTCTGCGACTACCGCCTCTTCAAACCTGCCACTTTTCCCCCCGGAGGCGCAGAGTATCGGCTTGATGCCGATTTCGCTGAGGAAACTGCAAAGCCCGACCACCAGATCTTCCTCCCCGTAAACCACTGCTTTTTTACCCGACACATACTTGTGCCCATCGACCATGGCGTCGATGAGACGCCCCCTGGCTTTTTCATATTTCTGGGGCACCGGCCTGGAACCGATCTTGCTGAGCAGATCGAAAAACCGATCCGTACCGTTGATGCCGATGGGCAGTGGCAGACGATGAAGATCAACTCCGTGAGTGGTATGGAGATAGAATCCGGCCGATTCGTCTCCGAGGGTGGAACCGAACTCGACGGTGGCCGCCGCCCCACCCATTTTTCGAATCTCCTCGACCGGAGTACCGCCTTCGGGTATGAGCGGGTAATCATCCAGAGCGGTGCCATCCAGGGTTTCGGAATAGTCGGGCATTACGGTCATCTGGAGGTGAAAGTCTGCACCCACTTCCTTGAGATATCTGATGTCTGCCGCTGACACGAAACCGGAGAACAGATTGATACCGGCGTGGCGCTCCTCGTTCTCAATAGTCAGCTGTTCGACCGCGGCACGAACCGCCGCATGAAATCCTTCCATATGGGTTCCGGAGAAGCTTGGGGTCGAAACCGAGACGATGGTGGGACTGCTCTCGGAGCCGAATTCATCGATATATTCCCTGAGCAGCATGGGAACGTTGTCGCCTATTGTTTCAGTCAAGCAGGTCGTCGCCAAGCCGATTACTCCAGGTTTGTATTTGTCGGTTACATTGCGGAGGCCGAGCTTCAGATTCGGTCCGCCGCCGTAAATCGCATGTTTTTCTCCCAGTGAAGACGAGGCGATATCGATTGGTTCGTTGAAGTGCGAGATGATATAGCGGCGCATATAAGTGGCACAGCCCTGGGAGCCGTGCAGAAAAGGGACGCATCCCTCAATTCCCTTGAATGCCAGAGATGCGCCCAGCGGCTTACAGAGTTTACAGGCGTTGGTCGTGGACACGTAATTCATCATCTTGGTCATATCGCTTACCCTCTTCTTCTCGGAACGAATTTCCAGACCGGGCTCATGACCGATCGGTACACTTCGTCAGCGAAATTGAGCATGCCGCTGAAACCGGCCAGCATGGCCTGGCGTTCGTGATTGTGATCGCAGAATGCCACCCCGAGTTTATAGGCGATTGGCCGTTCCTTGACCCCGCCAACGAAGAGGTCGACATCTTTCTCTTTTATAAAAGCTGAAAGCTCCAGGGGATTGGAATCATCGACGATGATAGTGCCGTCGTCGGTGATCTGTTCAAGCTCGTCGTACTCCTCCTTGGTACCTGTCTGGGAACCGACCATCACCACTTCCATGCTGAGCAGCCTGAATGCCTTAACCAGTGAGAAGGCCTTGAATGCCCCGCCGACATAAATGGCCGCCTTTTTGCCGTTTAACGCGCGGCGATACTTCTCAAGCTGAGGTAGAAGAGACTGCAATTCTTCCCTGACTACTGTTGTGGCGCGCTCGATCATCTCCGGATCTCCGAAATGGTCGGCCACGTCGTAGAGGGCCTCGGCCATGTCATCGATTCCGAAATACGAAACCCTGATGGTGGGGATGCCGTACTTGTCCTTCATCATATCGGCAAGGTGCATGGTTGCTCCGGAGCATTGCACGACATTGAGTGCGGCGCCGTGGGCTCGCTGGATATCCCCAACCCTGCCGTCACCGGTGATATTGGCAACGACTTCGACACCGATTCTGGCGAAGTAGTCGCGGATCATCCAGATCTCGCCCGCCAGGTTGAAATCGCCGAGAATATTGATCGAGTATTTCGATATACCCCTGGTATCTCCCGTTCCCACCAGTCGGCCCATGGCGTTGCAGGCGGCTTCATAGCCTGCTCTTTTGTTGCCCTTGAACCCCTCGGACTGGACAGGCAACACAGGTATGCCAGTGCGTGAGGATACTTTTTTACAGACCGCTTCAAGATCGTCGCCGATAATGCCGACAATACAGGTTGAGTAGACGAAAGCACCGTTGGGCTGATGTCGTTCAATGAGTTCAAACAGTGCGCGCTCCAATTTCTTTTCACCGCCGAACACCACGTCGAGTTCCTGCAGATCCGTTGAGAACGACAGGCGGTGGAGTTCAGGCCCGGACGATAGAGCTCCTCTGATGTCCCAGGTATATACGGCACAGCCCACCGGTCCATGAACCAGATGCAGGGCGTCGGCGATGGGGTAGAGCACCACCCGGGAACCGCAGAACACGCAGGCCCGCTGGCTTACTGCACCTGCCAGACTGTCCTTGTTGCAGTCAATATCCATCGGGCTGGTTCCGGTACGATGGATTTGTCTGGTTCGTTCGTTAAAAATTGCTGCATTTTCCATGGCATCCTTTCCTTTTGCATTGGTTGTATGCTGTTACGCAATATGCGTGCCATGGATTGGATTGTTATTTTGTCGTTATATTTCAGCAAGATATACTTCCGGAGGGGGTACATGGAGAGGAGGAAGGCTACTGCCGTGTAGCGTGGCCCACAAAAATGTAACTAAATTTCAATTTAGTGGGAGTGGTGGGGCTGCGTTGGCGCGCGAGGTAAAGCGGGTCGAAGGAATAGTAAGATGCCGCATCGACCCTTCACCTGACTGATCGATGCGACACACTAAATCTGCAGGATGTCGATTAACGCTACAACTTATCTCCCTGCTGAATATCGGCGAAAGTCAGGAAATGTTTCCAGCGGCTGTCGAAAACAGCTCTGCCGTCCACGGCTTTGGCCTTCTGGTTCCCCCGTTTATTGACGTAGAGGGCGTAGGTGTCGTCCTCCTTAACCACAAAACCACAGACACCGTCACGCCAGCGCCTGTTTTTTCGGGCACAGAAGGCTCCATCCTTGGTCACCGACCAGGTGTAGGAATCCGAACTGCCATCGTCATAAATGGCCCGAACTCCCCCCATCTTCGAGAAAAAGGCCGTCAATTCTCCGGTTGTACCCGTCTTCTTATCAGGTATCTCTTCCTTAATCGTCATCGTACGATCCGAGAAAAAGTCGTTTACTTCGCCAGCGCTGAGGACCGTTTTGTTGGCCATGGCCAGAGGACTGAACAGCACAAGCGTCAGCAACGCCCAAACAATGCAGAGACTGGTTTTCATCTTATTTCTCCTTGACGAGATGATTGTAAATTCAACACCTCCACTTGCCTGAGAAGCATAGGTTTGGTGAGCGATATCTGCGTAGCATAATATATCGAAATCAAATTAAAACAAAGGCGGCAGCCCTGAGACACCCATTAATCGTTTCGCGCAGCAATGTATTCTTATGAAATTCAACCGGTCAGTTGCCTGTACATATCGATCATTCTGACCGGTAATTTTTCGATTTCATCGATGAATATGTAGTTGCCCCGACCGAACAGCTGCGGCAGGTAGTCGTGCGCTTCCCTGTCAACGGTAATGCAAAAGGTATGAATACCTGCTCCACGGGTCTCCATCAGTGCCTTTCGGGTATCCTCGATGGCATATTCACCTTTGTAATCGTCGTAATCCTCAGGTTTACCGTCGGTGATGGTGACCAGTAACCTGGTTCGGGCTTCGTATTGTTTGAGCGCATCCGCAGCGTAGCGCACGGCAGGCCCCATCCTGGTGTATTCCCGGGGCAGTATCGAGTTTATGCGCTGATGAATGAGCCGATTGTAAGGTTCATCGATGTCTTTGATCCTGTATAGATCGCACCGCGAGCGGCGCATCCCTGAGAATCCTAGAATACCGTAAGGGTCGCCGGCCACATCCATGACTTCACAGAGCAGCACCAGCGCCTCCTTGATTACGGTACCAATCCACCCTTCGGTAGAGTTGGACATATCGACGAGAAAAATGGTGGCGATATCCCGCTCGTTGCGCTGCAATCTCACAAACAGTTTACTCGAAGGACTGATGCCGGCTCTCATGTCGCCTCTTGCTTCTACGATGGCATCCAGGTCCAGATCATCACCCTCGCGCTGTCTTCTGATGAAATGTTCATTGGTCTTCATGAACTCGAACTGACGTCTCAATTTCATCAGCAGGCCACTGTGTTTCTCCAAGGTGGTGTCAACAAATGTGGAATGCAGAAGAGTGATTTCCCGCTCGTAGATACGGCACCAGTTCTTGCGATAGCCATTTCTCCTGTAATCCCACTCGTCGAGAAGAATCCCTCCCTGCCCATCGAGTCCGTCACCCCCGGCTGCAGGTGGTCTATCCTGGGGCGTGAAGCCGTCACCTGAAATTCCCGAAGCAGCAGAAAAATAGCTGGGTGGGATGTGTCCCAGATCTTCCTTTATCTGGTTGATCAAATTCACCAGGTCTTCAGGCAGCTCAATGTCTGGATTATCTAGAATCTGTTGAAATTGTGCGGGGACACCATCGGTTTCTTTGTCTGAGATTATCGCCAGGGCTTGATCCGCCTCATCATGCGCTACTGGTGTGGACGCATGCTGGGATGAGTTTTCGTGCTTGGTTTTCAAGGTCTGGAGATGAAGGACAAAGGTTTCCTTCATGATTGCACGTTTCCTTTCGATCTCATCGGAAGCTTTGGCAAAATCATGCTTTCCGAGAATCTCCAGCAGAAGCGGCCGCTCATATGATCCTCCCTGATTTTCGAGCACATCATATAACTGCGAAACGAGCGCTACAGACTGGTCGGCAGTGGCGGGCAAATGGGTTGATCCGTGAAGTTGTTTTGACAACCAGAAGGGGATCCGGTCTTCGAACAGGATTGAGAAACCAATCGAGGTCAGTTTTTCGCCAAGGCCTTTATTTCCATGCCCAGATAAGATGTCACGCAGATCCTCCTGCAGCCGGTTAAATTCCTGTGCCAGTCCAGGAAGGTCTCGCTTCAACCAGTTCATCACCCTGCCGGTTTCAAGCAAAAAGAAAAAATCAGCTGCAAGCTCGGGACGGTCGAACTTTGATAAATACTTTTCAATCGATTCCTTCGTCTTTACATCCCTGCTGCCGGATTCTGATTTTACAGCGGACTTTGACACTGGCACAGCATCCGCCTTGAAGGTACCGAGATGATGAAAACCCCAGTGCAGCGTCAGCAGGAATTTGTAGAGGAGTTGATTTTTTTTGTAGCTGTCCAGCAGTGTGATCACCGGCGGCACGTAAAACGTTGTGGTGTTGGTATAGCTGATCTCGTTCAAGGCGATATCGATATCCTCGCCTGATATCCCTCGGATATAAAAAAGCATACGTTTTCGTACATCTTCGAAACTAACCAGGTTGTGTTGCTTCAGCGGGGCCAGAAATGAGCGGTCGACATTGACGATAAGCTCCCTGGCGCTGGCCAGCCCCTTCTGTTCATAGCGACGAAGAATCGCCCTCACCCATTTGGGAATCAGATCCGCCGGGATAGTTTCGATCACCTGGCTGCCGTCCTCTATAAAAGACAAACACAGGCTGTTGCTGATTGGCCAGATAACTGGTATCTGCAAAAAAAGTTGTTCTCTGGCGGAGACGGGCAAGTCCACCACTTCGTCTATAATGACCTCGACTTCCCATTCGTTCGGCAATGAGGGCGATACGAGCTCGTAGAATCTGCCGATCAGAGTTTCCTTTAACTCCTGCTGATTTTGTCTGAACAAGGGATCGCTCGATAGTGAAGATTCAGCTTTATCGCCTGATTGCCAGGCAGAGTCATAATCGGTGCCTTACGTGAGAGAACATAGCAAGAATATGGCTAGAACACGGCATCCACCATCTCCACGAGAGAGCCAAGCAGGTCGGGATCATCGGTGAGGCTTTCGACCACCCCGTTCAGGCAGGCGATTCGGGCGCCGATGCCGGAGCGGATCAATAAGCCTGCGTTAATAAGCAGACGGGTTGAAGCGCCTTCGGGCAGGCCCGACTCACGTAAGCCCCTGCTCATGCCTCCGAGGCGCACCAATCTTCTGGCCAGGTCCTTATCGATTCCCGCCTCTTCGGCGACAATGTCTGTTTCCAGGTCTTCTTCAGGATAGGAAAAAGAAAGAGAGACAAAGCGCTGCCGGGTGGAAGTTTTGAGATCCTTCAAAACACTTTGGTAGCCGGGGTTGTAGGAGACGCCGAGCATAAATGTTTCGGGAGCGGTGAGCAGCTGCCCAAGCTTGTCGATGGGCAACTCCCTGCGGTCATCAGCAAGGGGGTGGATTACCACTGTCGTATCTTTTCTGGCTTCGACGATCTCATCGAGATAACAGATACCCCCGGCCCGCACTGCCCGGGTCAGGGGTCCGTCAACCCAGATGGTTTCATCGCCTTTGACCAGATATCTGCCCACCAGATCGGAAGTGGAAAGATCGTCATGGCAGGAGACGGTGATCAACGGACGGGACAATTTCCAGGCCAGATACTGCATGAACCGGGTTTTACCGCAGCCGGTTGGACCTTTCAAAAGCAATGGCAGTTTTCTCTCGTAGGTTGCAACACCTATCTCAATTTCATCGCCAACCGGGAGATAAAAAGGTTGTTCTGTTATCAGGTGTTCCTCGAGAGAGGATTGAGTGAAGGTCATGGATTATTTCTTTCCTGTCTAGTTAAGGTTTTGGTTAACCATAAGGGCGCCGCCTGCAGGACGCAAGATTCAACCGAGACGGACCGATGGGTCTCACATGGGTACACGGGGCAGATTGACTGAAATATTGACGTACTGTAGAATTGAACACGGAGGTCAAACACCACCACCTGCCTGCGATCAACACCATGAAAGAACCCACCTTAAAAAATATGCTGCTGGCCCAGATTGGGAGACTGGACAAATCCCAGGACGACCTGGACAGGCAGTTGCGAACTTATTTGATCAATGTCATCAAAGACAGAAACTATCCGCAGGACAGCTGGATAGGTGAGATCGAGGAGGTTGAGCAGGTTCACCGATTGGTGAAAAACGGCGAAACGGTAAACGCTGCTGCGGCAGCAGTTGCGAAAAAATCAAACCACAGCCGCGTCGCCCTGCAAAAAAGATATGAAGAGTACAGAGACGCGCTCATGGAGATCGATCAGATTTTCCAGGAACCACCCTCCACCCATTCAACATAGCGGAAAGCCGCCTACCACCGCTTTCAACGCTTATTCTGCTTTTCCTTATCCAGTATCATTCTCTTGCGCTCTGGCCCCCAGCGATAGCCGCTGATTTTCCTATCTTTGGCAAGGACCCGGTGGCATGGTATCAGAACCGCAAGTTTGTTTGCCGCGCAGGCGCCTGCTACGGCTCGAGCCGCAGCAGGTTTACCGATCTGTTGGGCAATCTCGCTGTAGCTTGAAGTATTCCCGGGTTCGATGGTGCGAAGCGCTTCCCACACCTGCTGCTGGAATGAGGTTCCCTGAATGTCCAGCGGTAAATCAAACTCTTGTGCGGGGTGATCAATATGCTCTACTACGGCTTTAATCAGCTCCTGGAATTCGGGACCGCCGTGCTCAATTTCTGCCCTTGGATATCGCTTGCAGAGGGTTGTGTAGACCTGTTCTTCAGTTTCGCCCAATTCCACCGCGCAGATTCCCCTGGCGGTGGCGGCGACCAGAACAATCCCCAGATAGCAGTGAGAATCCCCATAGAGTATTCGTACGTTATGGCCGCCCTGCCGGATCTTTTTCGGGGGCATCGCCAGCCTGTCATTGTTGCGGTTGTAGGCACCGCTCAATGAACTAAATCCGGCCGAGAATATGGCAGCACCGACATCGTCTCC
>CBFCWR010000056.1:0-11783 GCA_965601575.1 uncultured Desulfofustis sp.
TCAAGGCGGCTGCATCGCATACCGGCGTACTGGCACCGGTGGACAGTGCGTATGGTGCAGCGTTCAGAAGGTCTGGCGTGGTCGAGGCCGAAAATTTCGAGGCCCTGTTCGACTACTCGGCCGCCTTGGCTCTGCAGCCGCTTCCGAGAGGCGACCGAGTGCTCATCATCACCAATGCAGGCGGGCCAGGCACCATGGCTGCGGATGCGGTGGAAAAGGCGGGTCTAAGGGTCGCTATCCTGGATCACCGGACTATTACTTTGCTGCGGGAAAAACTTCCCCGGGAATCGGCTGTCAACAACCCCATCGACGTGCTTGGCGACGCTGATCCGGAGCGCTATGCGGCGGCCATAGAATCAGGCCAGGCCGATGACTCGGTCGATGCAATCCTGCTGATCATGACTCCCCAGACCATGACTCGGCCGGCGGACACTGCCCTTGCAGTGGCCGCCGCGGTTGATGGTTCGAAACCGGTTCTGGCTTCTTTTATGGGAGGCAAGGACGTACTGCCCGGCCGCAATGAGCTTTCTGCAGCGGGGCTGCCCGATTTTGACACCCCGGAACGGGCGGTTGCCGCGCTTCGGGCCATGCATCACTACTCGCTGTGGAAACACAGACCGCCGCGGCAAATTACCCATTTCCGGGTAAACCGAAGAAGAGTGGAGCGCATCATCACTCGCCGTTTGCGCACCGGCAGATCAACTGTTGGAGAAATAAAAGGCAAGGATATCCTCAGTGCCTATGGGTTCAAGATACCGGCTGGCAGCCTGGCCATAACCCCGGAGGAGGCAATCGAGATAGCTGAGCGCATCGGTTTTCCGGTGGCGCTTAAAATCGCTTCGCCCAACATACTCCACAAAACCGATATGGGCGGAATCCAGCTCAATCTCACCAACAGCGAAGAGGTCGAGGATGCCTACGACCTGATGATGCTGAAAATAGCAAAGCGGGCGCCCGAGGCCCAGATTGACGGTATCTACGTCGAACAGATGGTCCCGCGGGGATTGGAAGTGATCATGGGCATGAACCGTGATCCGCAGTTCGGACCGATGCTGATGTTCGGTTTAGGGGGAATTTTTATCGAGGTTTTGAAAGACGTGGCCTTTCACCTGGCACCGATCACCGAGTCCGAGGCTATCCAGATGCTCAAATCCACTCGATCCTACACCATGCTTGAGAATCGGCGCGACAAGCAGGGTATCGACATCAATGCCATTGCCGCCGGGTTGCAGCGCATCAGCCAGCTCGCCACTGATTTTCCCCAGATCATCGAAATCGACATTAATCCATTTATTGTCGGTGATGTCGGCACTGAGCCGGTGGTTGCCGATGTGCATCTGACCCTTACCTCCTAGCTGCAGAAAACGATGGTTGAATACGATCCCAATTGGCAGGTAACCTATCGCGACATGATCATGTCGCCGAACAAGGCATTGTCGGAGGTAAAATCGGGAAATCGGGTTTTCCTCGGGACCGGTTGCGGAGAACCGATCGTTTTGGTCGAGGCCCTGGTAAAAAAGGCTGCCAAGTTAGCCGATGTGGAAATCGTCGAGCTGCTGACCAAAGGAGATGCCCCTTATATCGATCGAAAATATGCCGAGACGTTCAAGGTAAATTCCTTTTTTATCGGTCGCAATGTCCTCGAGCTTTATCAGGAGGGCAGGGGAGACTATACCCCGGTACTGATGTTCGATATCCCGGCGTTGCTCCGTTCCGGCCGGCTGCCGCTCGATGTCGCCCTGATCCAGGTATCACCGCCGGATAGACGGGGCAAGATGAGCCTCGGAGTGTCGGTTGACATTGTCAAAAGCGCTGCCGAAAACGCCTCGCTGGTGATTGCCCAGGTAAACCCGAAAATGCCCTGGACCAGGGGTGATTCGCTGATCGACGTCTATGATCTCGATATTCTGGTTCCGGCCGAAGTCGATCTGATCGAGCGCATTGTCGAAGAACCTCCCGAGATTACCCAGAAAATCGCCCAGCTGGTCGCCGCACTGGTGCCTGATCGGGCGACCATTCAGCTGGGATTGGGCATAGTGCCCGGCTATGGCAGAATTCCCCTGGCGGTTGCCGCCCACCTAAAGAACAAACGAGATCTCGGGGTACACACCGAACTGATCTCTGATGAAATCATGGACCTGGTTGAAGCCGGGGTAGTCACCGGCAAGCACAAGGTGGTGGACCGGGGAAAGGTAATCGGCAGCTTCTGCATGGGTACCAGGAAGCTCTATGACTACATTGACGACAATCCACTCTTCTCCTTCCGCCCCACGGATTATGTCAACGACGCCAACGTAATCGGCAAGCACAACAATATGGTGACCATCAATATGGCCCTGGAGATCGATCTCACCGGCCAGGTCAGTTCCGACAGCGAAGCGGGCAGCTTCTATTCGGGGATCGGCGGACAGGTAGATTTCAATCGGGGAGCGGCTCGATCCAGCGGAGGCCGGCCAATCATTGTCATGCCGTCGGTAACCACAGCGGGGCAGTCCCGCATAGTGGCCCAGCTCAGTCCCGGTTCTGGGGTGGTGATTTCCCGAGGCACCGTCCACTATGTGGTGACCGAGTATGGCAGCGCCTACCTGCACGGTAAATCGGTACAGGATCGCACCCTAGCGCTTATTTCCATTGCCCATCCGCACTTTCGACCGCAACTCCTCAAAGATGCCATAGAAGCAAAATACATCCGTGAAGAGTTTGCCGATGTCGAGGGCAAGTTTGTGGTGGCTTCGCAAAGTTATATGAACACCACGCATCTGCTCAAGGATGGCACCGAAATTACCTTTAGGCCGATCCATCCGACCGATGAACCGAGGATGAGAGATCTGCTCTACGATCTTTCCCAGGAGACAATTTATTACCGCTTCATGAGCCACCAAGAGCGTTTCGGTCAGCGGCAGATCCAGAATTTTGTCTACATCGACCACCGTCAGGATGTTGCCATTGTAGGAATTGTGCCTGAGGCTCATGGGGACGAAATAATTGCGGTGGGAAGGTACTATCTGGACGAACATACCAATCGGGCTGAAGTTGCGTTTGTCGTGCGTGACGAATGGCAAAACAAGGGGTTGGGTACCTTCGTCTTCAAGCATCTGGTGAATATCGCCAAGGCCAACGGCATATCGGGGTTCACTGCCGAAGTTCTTAGAAATAACAATCGCATGCAGGCCATTTTCAACCATTCCGGACTAAACGTGACGAGCGCGATCGAAGAAGGTGTATATAGTTTTTCTATGGATTTTTAATGGTGGAGGTAAACGGTAGGGTAGCAGCATGAAAAAGAATCAAGCGGAATGCAGCCGTTGCGGCACCTGTTGCGCCAATGGAGGTCCGGCGCTGCATAAACAGGACAAGGAACTCATTGAAGGTGGGTCGATCCCCATTTCACACCTGATCACCATCAGAAAAGGAGAACTGGTTCACAACCCGGTGACTAATCGGCTGCAGACTGCCAGGAATGAACTGATCAAGATCAACGGAGTGGGCAAGGAGTGGAGCTGTTTCTATTTTGACCCTGATCAGAAAGGCTGTACCATTTACGACCGTAGACCCATGGCCTGCCAGGCATTGGAGTGTTGGGACACCGAGGCGGTCGAACAACTCATTGAGAAGGATCTTCTCAGCCGTGCAGATCTGATCGGTAACGATGATCCACTTTACCAGTCAGTGGTAGAGCATGAATCAAACTTTCCGTGTCCCGATCTGGAATCCATAATCAACCAGGGCAGTCCTGCTCAGAGCAGAGAACTAGAAGAGGCCGCTAATCGTGAAGTGATCTTCAGGACCGAGCTGGTATCTTCTCACGGTCTGTCTCTGGGCGAGGAACTATTCTATTTTGGCCGCCCGCTGTTTCATTTGCTCATCTCTGTCGGTGCCCGGGTCCAGGAGTCGGCGGGGCGCCTGCTTGTCGACTGGCCTTCAAAGTAGGTATAAAAATTGGGACAGAATTAATTCTGTCCCCATTTCTAGTTCCCAACTTTACTGACTTTTATCGAGGGCCTCTGTTTTTACCAGCTCACCCGCTCCAGTTCCTGACCCCTGGTTGACACGGTGATCTGTTCCACGGGCACCGATTCCGACGCCTTTTCAAGGGCACGCTTGATGATCGCACTCATTGCTGAACAGCAGGGAACTTCCATAATCAGGATGGTGATCGACTTGAGACTGCAGGTATCGATGATCTCGGCAAATCGATCCACGTAAGATTGGGCGTCATCGAACTTGGGACAGCCCATCATTACCACCTTGCCGCCAAGATATTTCTCCTGGAACCCGGGAACCGAGACCGCCGTGCAATCAGCGGCAACGAGCACATCGGCTCCTTTTAGAAAGGGCGCATGGGGGGGAATCAACCTGATTTGAATGGGCCAGTGGGTCAGCAGTGAATCGGATGCCTGGCCGATGGGCATCGGCGCAGTCCTGTTGGCATGTGCGAATGGGGATGAGGCCGGAGCCTCGAAGGTTTTAATGTGGGTCGAGGCGCATCCGCAGTCCATCTGTGTCTGTGGAGCTGAAGTTTCCACCGCTTTTTTGTGGGCGAGAAACTCCTCAACGGCCTCTTCATCAAAATCGTCAGCCTCCCGCTCTATGATCTTCAGGGCTCCGGTGGGGCAGGAGCCGAGGCAGGCACCCAGTCCGTCGCAAAGATTGTCGGCAACCAGTTTGGCTTTACCATCAATGATTTCAAGAGAACCTTCGGCGCAATCTGGTACACAAAGTCCGCAGCCGTCACAAAGTTCTTCGTCTATCTGAATAATCTTTCGTACCTGTTTCATGATAACCTCCAAGGTGGGGTTGATTGTTTTAACCCATCGCTTAATCCGTGTTTTGATATCATCCTATCAGAAAAAAAGTCAAATCCCTTGACCTGAGTCAAGAGGTGCAATTTTCTCAATTTTTTTTAGAAAACTATCGAGCGTCGTAGTTCTCAGATAGCTCGATGTCCTCATTTTTTGCTTTGCTTCGCTTTGATAGATAATCAGCGCTCGGCGAATCAAGGCCAGACTTTCATCGAGTCCGAGATGTTCTCCTATGGGGTCCGCGATTCGAGGGTTGCGACCGCCGTGACCGCCAAAATAGACATGCCAAGTGCGAGCCTGAAGCGAAGCAGGGATCATTCCGATATCCCTGAGACGGGGCATGGTGCAACAGCGAGGGCAACCGGCAACAGCCGCTTTAATTCTGGCCGGCATGGGTTGGGGCAGGTCAAGCGAGCACAGCATTTCGACAACCTTTTCGGTGGTAATACAGCCGTTTTTACATTCGCCCTGTTCGTTGCAGTTGTAAATCGAGGTGATACCGTTTGCCGGCAACGGTTTAAGAAGAGGTTTAAGTTGATTGACAAAGTCAGCCAGCCGATTCTCGGCGAGTCCCGACACCTTTATCTGTGAACCCGGTGTGAAACGGATCTGCTCGATGCCGAATCGCTCGACCGTTTCCCAGAGCAGTTTGAGTTGTGATCCGTTCAGTGTGGAGAGTTGATAGCTGCTGATGGTGGTGAAGCTGTTCTTTGAAAGGTCAGACATCGAAGCTGAGCAGGCCACCGCTGCTGGAAAGGCGGCGGCGGCCTGGCTGTGGAGGAGGCTGATGTGTTTTTAAGCTGCTAGGCCAGAATGGTCTGCAGGTCTTCCCGGGCGGTTTCTGCTATCGGTTTGATGGCAAAGTTTTCGACCAGAACATTGAGTACATTCGGCGTGATGAACGCGGGAAGCGACGGTCCGAGGCGAATGTCCTGAATGCCGAGGGCAAACAGGCTCAATAAGATTACACAGGCCTTCTGCTCGTACCATGACAGGATCATCGACAATGGCAGGTCGTTGACGCCGCAGTCAAAAGCTTCGGCAAGGGCCGAGGCGATCTTGATTGCCGAGTAGGCATCGTTGCACTGACCCACATCGAGCAACCTCGGGATCCCACCGATGTCGCCGATCTTTTTATCGAAGAATCTGAATTTTCCGCAGGCCAGGGTGAGGATGACCGTGTCGGCCGGCGCCTGCTCGACGAAATCCGTATAGTAGTTGCGACCGGGCTTGGCACCGTCGCAGCCGCCTACCAGGAAGAAGTGTTTAATGGCACCAGCTTTGACCCCTTCGATCACCTTGTCGGCGACTCCCATCACGGTATTACGTCCAAATCCGGTGAGTACTTCACCCTTGTCCTCATCGGCGGTGAAACCAGGAAGTGCCAGTGCGCGTTGGATGACCGGAGTGAAGTCCTTGTCATCTCCGATGTGGGTGAGCCCGGGCCAGCCCACCAGTCCGGTGGTAAAAACGTTGTCCTTGTAGGAATCACGAGGTTTTTGGATACAGTTGGTGGTAAACAGGATGGCGCCGGGAAACGCATCGAATTCTTTCTGCTGGTTCTGCCAGGCGGTACCATAATGGCCATGGAAATGCTCATATTTCTTTAGCTCAGGGTAACCGTGGCAGGGCAGCATCTCGCCATGGGTATAGATGTTTATTCCTTTGCCCTGGGTTTGTTCGAGGAGCAGGGCAAGATCTTTGAGATCGTGACCGGAGACCAGGATTGCCTTGCCAGCTCTCGCGCCTAATGGTACCGGTGTGGGAACCGGATGTCCGTAAGTGCCGGTGTTGCCTTCATCAAGCAGCTCCATCGCCCTGATATTGACCTCACCGATTTTCAGCGCACCGGCGACCAGGTCGTCAACGCCAAGATCTTTACGAGTCAGGACGGCGAGCAATTCATTGATGGCACTGAATACCTCGTCGTCGGTTTGACCGAGAATAGCCGCATGATCGGTATAGGCGGCCAATCCTCTCAGTCCATAGAGGGCGATCTGCTTTAACGACCTGAGATCTTCGTTGTCGTCAAGAGTATTGATATAATCAAGTTCTGCGCCCTGGGCCTCAAGTGCGGCTAGATCAGGAGCAGGTACGAAGCTTAACGCGGCGGCATCACTGTCCACGAATCCACCGGCCGCTTCGACCTTTGATCGCAGCGCATTACGCAACTGTACGGTTTTTCTGATCCAGTTGTCGAACCGGGCCGGATCAAAATCCACATTGGTCAAACAGGCAAATGTTGCCTCGCAGATGAAACGGTCAACTACGTTGTCTACAATGCCCTGTTTTCTGGCCGCTACTGCTACGATCGCCAGACCTTGGGTTGCATGGGTAAGCAGATCCTGTAAAGCCGCAACTCCTTCGCTTTTCCCGCAGACGCCAATCTGTTCGCAGCCGGTTCCTTTAGCAGTTTGTTCACATTGATTGCAAAACATGGAGAATCCTCCTCGATATTAGTGATTTGAGTATGTGGTAAGCCGGGATTGACCTCAACCCCTATTGTTGAGTCCATATAAACTCACGGCCACCAGTTTTTCTTTGACCTATGTCAAGTGCGGTAAAAAAATAAGAAAAATAGCTGAAAAATGGAGCTGGAGATTACACTAGTGCTGCGCATCATAAATGTCGAGCACTGGAATCTCCTGGGCGATGCCGGGCCAGGAACATAATTAATTCATGAATGTGGAAGGATGAGCTAGGGAGGTGCAGATTTCCTGGCAACCAGGTGGAGAGTCGAAGGTGCCGCTGAAGCTGAGTCCTCAAAGTCGTGGGTGCAGGATTCGATGACATATCCAGCAGAATCAACAAGCTCGATCCACTCTTTTTTGGACAGGACTGACAGCGAGAGCGAGTGGCGATAGTTGTGATCCGGCACAGCTCGATTGAAACGCCTGATCTTGAATCGCTGTTCCAGGCCTAGTCTCTGTTGATTGACATCGTATGATCGTATCGTTTCCTTGATTATCTTTCCACCCTCGGGGTGGTCGAATATGTAGAATTGCATCAGCCGCTCATCGGGTCGCTTCAATTGCTCCGCCTCCACACAATGAAGGTGAACGAGGAGCAATCCGGAATCGATGAGCACTTGGTGTACTTCTTTAAGACAGCGCCTGATTTCCGTCGGGTCGACCAGTAGATTGAGGGTGTTTTGACCGATTAGTACGGCCTCGAAAGCGGGACTGAACCCGAGTGCACGCATATCCATTTGCGCCATTGTGCACATCCGCGCATCTGCTGAATGGATCAATGCCCGCCGGTCAATATCTATACCGGTTACCTCATAGCCCAAACGCTGTAAATTATCTGACAGTAGACCGGTACCGCAGCCGAGCTCGAGCACGCGGGAGCATCTTTCCTGCAGTTGTACGTGGTAATAATTCAGCTCAGCACTCAGGTCGTGGCTCAGACGCTCGTAGTGATAGAGAAGATGGGAAAGCCCTGCGGGCAGATCATGGAAATATTCACGGGGTTCGTCTTCGTATCCGGACGTTTCTTCAGACATCACTTAGAAGCTGTGACAGCCGGTGAATGGTGACGTCCTGTGAAAGATCGTTCCGCTCAATAATCGCACGCGTGAGGGATGCAGATATCAGTGGACGAATTCCCGATCCATGATGAACCCGGGATTGATCAGGTCAGGATCGATATCCAGCTTGGCCAGGGCGAAAAACCTGGCGACTTCGAGGTCGAAATGGACGAACCAGTCGCCAGGCAGCGGCCAGGCCTCCTGGTGGGGGTGTCCGTTCTTTTCGCACTGGGGACAATAGACCTGATCGACAACCTCAACGGGCATGTTGTCGTTGAAGGACAGTGAAATCGTGTGTTCGCCGCAGCCACAAGAAAATAGATGTGTAACAACCATGATGCCTGGGATTTCCTCTCCCCGCCGGCCAAGATCAATTCTTTTTGACTCGAACAGCGGGGAGATCGTACTTAATGCGTTAAATCTTATTGCTGTTGCTGGGCGGCAGCGTATGCCGAAGCCGCGCATTCGTTTTTGCCGAGATCTAGAGTTTCTGCCTTTTCGTCATCGACCACCTCGAGATTGGCATTCACCAGCCGGATGGTGGCGTATTCGGGAGGCTGCTCACGCATGTTCGATTTGATGAAATTAAGAAAATCGTCTTCATTGTCGATCGCGTAGATGGACTCATTAATCTTTTTTACTTCTCCGAGCGGCCGGGCAAAGTTAAGTTCTTCGTTGGCCTCGTCCCAGTCAATGTAATGACCAGGCAGCACGGTAACCGCATCATCCATCGTTTTGATGTTGCCGATGGTCTTGAACAGTACACCGGACCACTCGTCGACTTTACCTCCCAGATCAGGTCTGCCAATCGATTTTATGAAGATGATATCGCCAGTAATCACATAGCTTTTGTCGATCACGAACATGGTACTACCGGGTGTGTGGCCTGGGGAAAAAAGAACCTGCACCGATGGTCCGTCGGGACTGAAACCTATATCGTCACCGTCTTCGAGCTTGAGGTAGTCTATTTTGGACCCGCCGAAATCTTGGGCATTGGCATAGAATTTCGCACCTGATTTCTCGGCAATAACTCTGCTTCCGGCGATGTAGTCGGCTTGCAGGTGGGTTTCGACAGTTTTAGTGATCGTACACCCTTTCTCCTTGGCGAAGTCCAGGTAAAAATCAGTACTTCTGGTGGGATCGAACAGGATCAATTCATTTTTGTAAAGCAAGCCGTAGCTGCATGAACCTTTGCCCGGGCGGATAAACTGAAAGAGCTCGTAATCGGCACCCGAGCTGAGCAGTTTCGGCACCAGGAGATTGCCCCATGACTTGATGCCGCCGCTCAGGTAGCCGACATCGGTGAAGCCATGCTTTTCAAGAATTTCGGCGACGAATTTAGCCGAGCCCTCCTTTGCGCATACAATCCGGATACTGGTGTGCTTGTCCGGCATCTGAGCGATGCACTCGTCTTCAATTTCCATGAAATCGAAGTAGGAAACGTTGAGCATTTCGATCGGGTGAGGGCCTTCAACTTTGAAGCGACCGAAATCTTTTTTGTTACGCACATCCAGAAGTACGAAATTATCTTGGCCAACTGTCCATTGGTAGAGCTCGTCAGCACTGAAAGGAAATATTGCCATGGGTTATTCTCCTTGGTCTCTGTTGGGCTATGGGAACACTCTCATTGTGAGAACTATAGCAGATTATCTAATTCTTTGGATACCTGTATGAGGTGCTTGTGCTCGTCGGCAGCCATGGTCTGGTAGAAAAATTCGGTATCCTCGCCTCGATGTTTCCAGGCCAGCCTGCTGTAAAGATCAAAAGCCTGGGCCTCGAGTTTCATTGCCAGTTGCAGAATTTTCTCGCGGCTTTGCAGTTGTTCCCCGAAATAGCCGAGCATTTCTTCGACATCGAGACCGCCTTCGGCAACTGTCAGGTCGGGATCGAAATAGACCTCGCCGAATCTGATTTTCAGTCTCGTCATGTGCCCTTCTTCAAACTGGGCAAGCTTGTTCAGGGTTTGACGTTCCGCCTCCGTCTGGGCTTCGTCCGCAAGAACCAGATAGAAATTTTTCAACCCGGCCTCCATGGTAAAAGCCATTTCATAGACAGAGTTAAAATCGGCATCCATAAAAAATTCAAGTCCTGCCTCGATATTTCCTTCAACTTTTTCGCCCCGGTAAGAGGCGATACCCCCTTCCATGTTGAAGACTTTGTCCAGACCCAGCCGGGTCAATATCTGGCAGGCGCTTTTAGAGCGTACTCCGCTCCGGCAGTAGACAATTACATGTTTGTCTTGGTCAAGCTCCGTGGAGCGTTCGGCCAGTTCCCCAAGCGGTATAAGAAGTGCCCCGGGAAGATGGCCTTTGGCATATTCTCCGGGTTGTCGGACATCGAGCAACTGGAACTGGTCCAGCTGCCTCGAGGAGACAATTTCTTTTGCCCGTTCGCTGCTGATGGACTCTATCTTTTCTCGAAAAAGACTGTAATTGAGCACAGTGGCCATAAACTGGATTCTTTTATTATTTAGCGAGCCCGGATAATTTTACATATGCAGGAGCGCCGCCTCTCTGGGAGTCAGCGAGTAGCACTTCAAAAAAAGCAGGTTAAAGCGGTCCGGTTCATGGTCGATCTGCTCCCTGGTGTCGTCCGAGAGCCAGTGGCTGTCCTCCACCAGATTGTAGAAAACCGAATCGATGCCGACAAAGCCGTCCAGAAAGTGGGCGATAATATGCAGTATTTTACTGTGGTAGCCCTGATTGACGCCCATCAGGTCGCTGCGGGTTTCAAAACCCGTTTCTCCCAGCTCGTCGATAAACTTGCGCAAGGTCTGGCGGTTTCTTTTCAGTCCCAGATCGAGTTCCTCACCGAACTTGGGATCGGTTGCCGATAGAATGCTATTGTCGATCACCACGTTGTCATATCGGACCAGCGTGGTCCGTTCGAAAAAATTCATCACCTGGGCTTTGCAGGCCTCGGGATTTTCGCCTTCGGTCAGCACCATATGTCTGGCTAACAGATCCATCGTAAACTCGCACCCATGCAGGCGATTCAGCCTTCCTGCTCGATCTTTCTTTCTTTCACTGCTCGACCGATACGCCGTCCAAGAGCGACACATTCATCGAGATTCTCGTCGGTGGGGACGTATTTGTAGCGCACACCCTCGTCCACAAGTTCGAGTCTCATGTCCTCCAGGGACTCGTTGAGCAGTTTAACGCACTCACCGCTCCAGCCATAGGAGCCGAACGAAGCGGCTATCTTGTTCTGGGGTTTGAGACCCCGCATGTACATCAGGAACCCGGCCATCCGGGGAAGCAGACCGTTGTTGAGTGTCGGACTGCCGAGCACCAGAGCGCCAGCGTCGAGTACTTTGGTCATGACGTCGCTGCGATGATGAACCTTGAGGTTGATCATTTCAGCGAACACGTCTTCCTGTTCGATTCCCCGGGCGATGGCCTTGGCCATCTTCTCGGTTGAATTCCACATGGTATCGTAAATGATCAGCGCCT